>JAQBTV010000001.1 GCA_027624715.1 Pseudomonadota bacterium | reverse complement strand
CGGTCCCAAGGGTATGGCTGTTCGCCATTTAAAGTGGTACGCGAGCTGGGTTTAGAACGTCGTGAGACAGTTTGGTCCCTATCTACCGTGGGCGCTGGAAGTTTGAGAGGATCTGCTCCTAGTACGAGAGGACCGGAGTGGACGTATCTCTGGTGTACCGGTTGTCACGCCAGTGGCATTGCCGGGTAGCTAAATACGGAAGAGATAAGCGCTGAAAGCATCTAAGTGCGAAACTCGCCTCAAGATGAGACTTCCCGGAGGTATAACCTCCCTAAAGGGTCGTTGCAGACTACAACGTTGATAGGTCGGGTGTGCAAGCGCAGCAATGCGTTCAGCTAACCGATACTAATTGCCCGTGCGGCTTGATCCTATAGCCTTGTGTATCAAGGTAATAGGTCGCTTGTACAATAAAAAAATCAGAGTGCAATCTGAGAACTCATACTTCTTTCATGTGTTGAAGGCAAAGAATTTTAAAGCTTTGCCTGGTAGCAATAGCGAGGCGGTACCACTCCTTCCCATTCCGAACAGGACAGTGAAACGCCTCAGCGCCGATGATAGTGCGAGGTATACCGTGCGAAAGTAGGACACTGCCAGGCTCCCAATTAACCCCTCGTTGGTAAACCAGCGAGGGGTTTTTTATGTGCGCTCAATTCTTGAGTTGTCTTTTGTCGTGCTTATAAAGAATAGATTTATTTGATAAGCGTTAATGTATTATTTATTCTGGTTGTGTTCGGATGAGTAGGTTATGAAATCTATTGAAACTGCAGTGTTGGGCGGTGGTTGTTTTTGGTGCCTCGACGCTGTGTTTGTGCGCGTAAGAGGCTTGGATACAGTGGTCCCTGGGTACATGGGGGGTGCTTCGGATAAGCCTACGTATGAGGCTGTTTGTTCAGGGCTGACGGGTCACGTGGAAGTGGTACAGGTGACATTTTCACCGGAGCTAATTAGTTTTTCCGATGTCTTGCGTATCTTTTTCTCGATACATGATCCAACAACCCATGACAGGCAGGGTGCTGATGTCGGCTCTCAGTATCGTTCTGTTATTTTTGTAACATCGGACGAGCAGTTGAAAGCCTCGAATGAGCTTATTGAAATTCTGAACTCGGAGGGGCTTTGGGATGCCTCTATAGTCACGGAAGTGCGTCCAGCTGAGACCTTCTATGCAGCTGAAAATTATCATCATCATTATTATGAAAATAATCGGTCCCAACCTTATTGTCACTATGTGATTGATCCGAAGGTGGCGAAATTACAGAAGTCTTGGACTAGGTTTTTAAAGTAGGACCTTTAAAAGTCGAATTCAGTCAGTATATGGCCGGGTCCTTCCGGTAGTGCTAGCGCTTTACCACCATCTATCACACGTGTCCCATTGACCCACACGCCATGAATTCCTGTTGGCGTCCTCATCAAACGGGATCCATCTCCTGGTAGGTCATTCAGTTGATATAGCTTTGATATGCCGATTGATTTGGGATCAAACAGCACTAGATCGGCAAAATATCCTTCTTCGATCTTGCCTCTTTTTCTAATTCGGTACTTAGCGGCAGGATCTGACGTTAACTTTTGAATTGCATGTGTCAGAGTAAAGATACCTGTATCGATCGACCAATGCCGCATAAAAAATAAACCAAATCCAGCATCACAAAGAAACTCAACGTGCGCCCCTGCGTCAGATAACGCCATAATGGCATTTCGGTGGGTTAGGAGTTTTGCTACACCCTCATCGTTATTTTGATACATTTTTCCGATAAATTCGGTCTCTAGGTCTTGATCAAAAAGCCAGTCCAGAGGACTCTGATTGGTGGCTTTGGCGAGCTCGGTAATGGGCGTCTCGTCCAATTCAATTTTGTCCCACGCTCCATTAAATATGACCCCGGTTTGATTTTCAGTGAGGTTTCGAGCAAATTCGCCCCTAAATGATTGGCTTTGGTAAATGGATTTTAATTGTTCTGGTGCGGCCACTTTGACCGCATTAAAAGCTTCGTGGGCATAAAATATATATGGATTACGCAAGGTGAAATTGAAGGATAAAGGATGTGGATTCGCATGGATGTACACTTCGTGCCCACGATCTAAGGCTTCTCCGCATCTTTGGTAATAATTGCGAGATGCAGTGGGATCCGAGTCGCTATACATGGCTAGTACTGAGACAAGGAACGTGGGGCAGTTGAATGTTTTGCTTATATTTTCTAAGTATTCAGGAGTAGCCCGCCCCCCACCCGCTGTGACAAAAACACCTTTTCGCTGCTTTATTGGCTCGAGTAATGCGTAGAGCTCAGCATCTTCTGCGATTGTTGATGGCATGGGTCTTCCGCCAAAACCTGAGTGGTTGGGCGAAAAAGAGGATGCGAAACCGATTGCGCCGCAGCCTAGGGCTTGGTCGACTATGTCGCACATGGCATTTAGTTCCTCTGGTGTTGGGGTAATTCTAGTGGAACTATCCTCTCCCATTACCGCAGTTCTGATAGCCGAGTGTCCGATCAGGACGGCAACATTTGCATGGGGTCGTTGTTCATCGATGAACTTAAGGTATTCAGGAAAGGATCTAAATTTCCATTGAGTTCCCTCGAGGAGTGTCCTTAGATTCATGCCCTCAACGACTGACAAATTTTTAAGCATGATTTCCTGATACTCTTGAGGGCATGGTGCAATTCCAAATCCACAATTCCCCATTACTGCAGTGGTAACCCCCATCGAGGGAGACGGTGATAGAGTGGGATCCCATGTGATTTGTGCATCATAGTGGGTGTGGACGTCGATGATCCCCGGCATTAATGCGAGCCCGTGGGCTTTAATGACGTTACTGCATTCAGTATTTAGGTCTCCAATCTTAATAATTTTGTCTCCCGAGATGCCAACATCAGCGCAGAATGCGTTTCTGCCCCCCCCGTCGTAGATAGTCGCGCCTTGGATGATCGTGTCCAACTTGATGGTAGACATGGTATGGGCTCTTCTTGGTTGAGTTTAGCGAAGGAATTGTTCTAAATGTTCTTCTACATGCATTTCAAACGATAATATTCTAGAGCTTAGAGACTTGCCATAGTTATCAAGACAAAGGGAGCGGGACACGCCGCCACCTAGGGCGCCTTCGCATACGAAATTAAGCATGTGTAATCCGTCGATGCTGTATCTGGTCACGGACCCATTCACGACCCCTGCGTAGAAATCTTTAAACTTTGCCGCGGAGAGTTGTATTTTGATGGTTTCATATAGTTCGGGACAATAGGCAATTACTGAGATGTTTGAGGTGTTTCCTTTGTCCCCTGATCTACAATGCGCTAAGCGCGCTAATTTAATGAACATGTTATTTTTTCAACTTTCATAAAATTTGATCGAAGGATTGATGTTGTCCCGATCGACAAGTGATGACCAAACCCCAATGATTTCTCTAGTGCGATCTTGGTGCGGGACCCGTTTTCCCGTCATGCCAACACCGGATACAGCCATACCATCGACTTCTCGGCCAATTTTCATAGCCTCTTCTCGATTCAGGGTTCGTGCGGCAACTCTTACTGCAACTTCGTAGGGTTCTTGATCAACTTTGGGTGTCATGTCGCCATGAATCGCGTTTAGCCCGAGATAGTCTATTCGTAGCTCTTCCGCTTTTAGGTCCACAATCTTAAAGCGTTCTCGTAATATGGTTTCAGCGAGTTTTGCCCGTTTCAGTGCCCCTTCGCCGGCGTAAAAAAACATATCCTCTCCAATAAAGCCCTCCTCACATCCTATCGACACCTTTAGTGTGGGTGTCCGTGGTTTGCCAACTATGCCCGAAACTAAGACTCGATCTTTGGATACTTCTTCGATCTGTGTAGTTGAGAAATCGACGACAACGTCTGGGGTAATGTAATTAGCTGGATCATGCACCTCGTAAAGCAGTTGTTCTTTAATGGTCATAGTATTGACTACACCTCCTGTGCCAGGAAGTTTGGTAATGATCGCGCTACCATTTTCATCGATCTCAGCAATTGGAAACGCTAAATCCCAAGGGTTCGGTACATCTTTGAACCCAGGGTCTGCGAAATACCCGCCTGTAACTTGTGCGCCACATTCCATGAGATGTCCAATTCCGTTCGCTAGTCCTAGGTGCGCGTAGTCATCCATCCGCCAGCCAAATTCATACATCATGGGTGCCGCAAAAATTGAGGGATCTGCTACTCGGCCAGTTACAACAATGTGCGCGCCTTCGCTTAATGCTTGCAAGATAGGTTCTGCGCCAAGGTATACCTCGGCAGATACAATTTTCCCCATAAGTGAATGTGTCGGCTCTCCCGTCTCTAAGATGGTATCCGTCAACTTAAGCACCTGTTCGGTGATTAAACTTCCGTTGATCGCAGCCACCTTAATACCCCGAAATCCAAGGGTTTGTAGCCAATAAACGATGCGCTCGGCGGCTCCATTGGGATTGATCCACCCTTGGTTTGTAATGATTTTTGTGCCTTGTTTTAGGCAGCCGGGTAGAACGGCTTGCATTCGGTCATCTAACCAGGTGTCGTAACCGGGAAATGATGGATCTCTCCGTTTTCTAACTTGTGCTGCAGAAACTGTTGCCTCAGCCATTGTCTCAAAACACAGGTAGTCTAACCGCCCCTTGTCTGCATTATTTTGTGCTGGTGAAATTCTGTCTCCCCACCAAGCCGAACCTGATCCGATGCGTATACCCATAACTACTCCATCATTTTTAAACTCAAAACATTAAGTACTTCACCCGTAATCTCACGATCGGAATGCGATGTTGTTAACTTTAAATTAACGCGATCAATACTAAACTATCTAGAAATACATTTTGTGCTTCGACGAAGAGGATCCCTAAATTATGCAATACATCCAAAAGCTCCCTTTTTGAAGAAAAGATTTATAGTTTTATCTATAAAAAGTGTTGACAATGTACCTAACGCTGTGCATTCTTTCAATCGCATGCCGGAGACGGCACTGGCGTTCCAATTTTGACACTGATATTCCTCAATTTATGGGATAAAAACAGGAGACTTAAAGATGGCAGTTGCTAAAAAGAAACCGGCAAAAAAAGCACCGATGAAGAAAAAGCCTGCGGCTAAAAAGCCTGCGGCTAAAAAAGCACCGATGAAGAAAAAGCCTGCGGCTAAAAAGCCTGCGGCTAAAAAAGCACCAGCAAAAAAAGCGCCGGCTAAAAAGCCTGCGGCTAAAAAAGCACCGGCGAAGAAAAAATCAGCTGTAAAAAGAAAACCTAATCCAGCTTTCATGAAGCCAATGAGACCTAGCGCAGTACTCGCTGCTGTTGTAGGTGCGACGCCACTCCCGCGCACTGAGGTCACTAAGAAGATATGGACCTACATCAAGAAGCATGACCTCCAGGATGCAAAAAACAGGAGGAATATAAATGCGGACAGTAATTTATTGCCAATATTTGGTGGTAAAAAACAAGTGTCAATGTTTGAAATGACTAAGCTTGTAAGTAAACATTTATCTTAAGCATCTCTACCCAGGGGCGATCCGATTCATTTCGGTTCGCCCTTTTTATTTGTCATTATCATCTTGAGGTTTTTGTGCATGACTTTAATTCGCCCGTTTAAAGGGCTACGTCCGTCACGAGGTAAGGCATTGGAGGTGGCTGCGCCACCTTATGATGTCATGTCTTACAAAGAGGCGGTTATCCAAGCGAAGGACAAGCCTAACAGTTTCTTGCATATATCAAGACCAGAGATTGATTTGCCTGAAGGGACAGATCCTTATTCGCCTGAAGTGTATAAGAAAGCGAAAGCTAATTTAAAGTCGCTTGTAGATAGAGAGGTGTTAAAGAGAGACTACGAAGCTTGTTTTTATGTCTATCGATTAACTGGACACGGTGTCAGTCAGCGTGGGCTCGTGGTTAGCGCATCGGTCGATGCGTATGACCAAAACCATATTCGTAAGCATGAGTTTACTCGACCAGAAAAAGAAGATGATCGAGTTCGACAGATTGACGAGCTCTCCGTCCAGACTGGTCCCGTTTTGCTCGTATACCCTTCGTCAAAAGACATTGACGACATAATTGCGTCAGAGTCTACCGGGGATCCTGAGTCGGACGTGCGGGATGCAGATGGAGTACGACATGAAACGTGGATGATCTCTTCTGCTGAGGTAATCGCAGAACTTGTCGCGCTATTTGACGACTTACCCGCTCTTTATATTGCTGATGGGCACCACAGGTCAGCTGCCGCATCAAGGGTTCAAAAACTTAAAATGAGTCGCGAGACGCAAGCTGTTTCAAGACCTAGAAGTTATGATTATTTCCTCGCAGTAGCTTTTCCGCAGGAGCAGATGCAAATCCTTGCATACAATCGTCTGGTAGCCGACCTTAATGGTTTGAGTCCGAATGACTTTTTACAGTACTTAAAGAAGGATTTCATCGTTCAATCTTCCGATGAATCGGTTGTCCCAAAGGAAAAAGGGGTGATGGGTTTATATCTGGAGGGTCATTGGTATACGTTGACACTAAGCGCGACGCTGAGATCTGATGATCCTATTGAAACACTCGACGTCAGTGTTCTCTCTGATCGAGTATTAGGACCTGGCCTTGGCATACACGATCTGAGAAAAGATAAGCGAATAGATTTTGTGGGTGGTATTCGAGGGAACAGAGAGCTGGTTAAGCGGGTCGACTCTCAAGAAATGGCTTGCGCATTTTCTCTTTTCCCCCCTAAGCTCGAGGAATTGATGGCTATTGCGGACCAAGGACAAGTGATGCCACCTAAATCTACCTGGTTTGAGCCAAAATTAGCTGATGGATTGGTTTCTCATGTCTTAGATTAGATCTGAGGATATTGCTTAAATCCATCAACATGTTAAGAAATGCTTCTCCTCCCAGTCTCAATATTCTGAAGTTTCACTAAGCGCAATGCTCGAGTTGGCGCATTCTAATTATTCAAAATAAGGAGTACATTTTCTGGCGGTCGACCGATAACCGCTTTCTTCCCGCATACGATGATAGGCCGTTCGATTAAGATTGGGTGTTTGACCATCGCTTGAATCGAAGCGGCATCACTCATATTTTCTCCAGAGTAATGTTCTTTAAAGATCGACTCCCCTTTTCGGATCAGTTGCTCTGGTTTTATCCCGAGTTTTAAACATAACGATGAGATTTGCGCGGCGTCAGGTGGATTTTTTAAGTACTCGATCACCAGGGGTTGGACGCCTTGCTCTTGAAGAATCGTCAGTGCATTTCGGCTTTTGCTACATCTCGGGTTGTGATAGATCGTTAATTCTGTGTTAGCCATAATTTCCTCCTTTTATCCTTGCAGAGTTTTATAGATAATCTCTCCTGTATCTTTTGATAAGTTTGGCTGATTGATAATTCTTTCCATGGCTAATTTTGCATGCGATTGTCGTTTTGTATCAAATTTTTTCCAGCGATCAAAGCTGCGAGAAATTCGAGCGGCTACTTGAGGGTTGATCCTATCAAGCTCTATAATGGCTTGTGAAATCAAACGGTATCCCGATCCATCTGCACGGTGAAAGTGGACATGATTCGCCGAGAATGTACGCAATAAGGCAAAGACTTTATTTGGGTTTTTAATATCGAATGCCGAATGCTGCATGAGCGCTTTGACCCGCTCTGGTGTATTTTTTTTCGGTGAAGCAGCTTGCGCAGCAAACCATTTATCTAATGCGAGCGGCTCTGAGCACCATTTATTGTAGAACTTAATTAATGCCTCTTCGCATTCAGGTTCCGTCGCGTTCACCATAATTTGCAGTGCGGCATATTCGTCGGTCATATTGGTTGCTGTTGCAAGCTGACGAATAGACAAATCAATATATTCTTGTTTATCAAGTTCAACGAGTAGTCCAAGGCAGACATTCTTTACCGCTCGCTGGCCTGCCGACCTCGCGTCGGGCGAATAAGGAGTGTCGTCTGTCTTGTTTAAATAGATATCTAAGAGTTGGGTTTCGAGTGTAGAAGCGATTGTAATCCGTAAAGCATTACGTGCGAGGTGTAATAAGTCCGGATCAACTAAAACAAATGATTCAGCCAAATGACTTTCAGCGGGAGTTGAAAAAAGCTCGGCAATAAATGCAGGATCTTCATGCGCTTCATACAGCGAGGCAGACAAAACCTCGATGAATTTATTATTCCATATTGGCTGTAGTTTCCCTTTGAGCTTTGGCATTGCAGATAAAATCAATCGACTTTGAAGTTGTTGTCCGGCTTCCCAACGGTTAAAAGGGTCATCATCTTGAGCCAATAGATACAGTAAGTCTTCGTCCGTATACTCAAAATCTAAAATTATAGGTGCAGAAAATTCTCGAAATAAAGAGGGAATTGGTTGCTCTGTCACCTGAGTAAATGTAAATGAATCTTTAGAATCTTTCAGCGATACTATTTGCTCTTTTGAGGTGGCGCCATTCGGTTGAAATAGTTTGAGTTTTATCGGAATGTGGGCGGGCTGATTTGATTTGAATTTCTCTCCCATAAAGTATTGTTGACACTCAAGCGTATATTCTTGGGTTGCAGCGTCATATGCGCCCGTGATTTTCACATGCGGAGTCCCTGCCTGGATATACCAATTTCTAAAAGCAGACAGGTCTACTACAGAGGCATGTTCCATCGCAGATACGAATTCTTCAGTTGTGACTGCGCAGCCATCGTGCCTTGCAAAATAGACTTTCATCCCTCGTTGAAAGTTTTCCTCACCCAATAGTGTGTGGATCATGCGAACAATCTCGGCGCCTTTATCGTAAACGGTGGCGGTGTAGAAATTATTGATTTCGACATAGGTATCGGGTCGAATCGGATGTGCCATGGGGCCAGCATCCTCGGGGAACTGAATTGTTCTGAGGCTCCGCACCTCTTGAATTCGTTGAACACCTCGAGAGTAGGTGTCTGCGCCGTATTCTTGATCTCTAAAGACGGTTAATCCTTCTTTGAGGCTTAATTGAAACCAATCCCGACAAGTGACTCGATTTCCCGTCCAGTTGTGGAAATACTCGTGTGCAACAACTCGGTCTAAAAGCATAAAATCTCGGTCGGTAGAAAGAGTCTGGTCAGCAAGAATATATTTTGTATTAAAGATATTGAGCCCTTTATTCTCCATAGCCCCCATATTGAAGTCATCAACCGCCACGATCATGTATTGATCAAGATCTACCTCTAGATTAAATCGCTTTTCATCCCAGCGCATTGATCTTTTTAATGCTGCCATTGCAAAAGTGGTTTGCTCAATCTGATGCGGTGGGGCATAGATTTGCAGAGCAACTGTTTTACCTGAGTTGGTAATAAATCTTTCTTCTTTTTTGTCAAGACGACCGAGAACCATTGCGAACAGATACGGTGGTTTGGGGTGTGGGTCCGTCCAAAGAGCGAAATGAAGACCATCCGTTAAGTCACCACTTGTTGTTAGGTTTCCATTCGACAGTAGAACGGGATATTTATCTTTTGGCGCTTGAATGCGAGTTGTGAATTGAGAGAGAACATCAGGCCTATCAAGGGAAAACGTAATTCGTCGAAAACCTTCAGCCTCACATTGGGTGAAATATCCGTATTTAGAGGCATAGAGACCCATTAGCTGAGTATTTTTTTCCGGATAGATCCGTACGGTGGTCTCGACCGTGAATGTGTCTCTAGCAGAGTGGATGGTTAGAGCGTGTTTAGATAGTTGATATTCGCTTGGTTCTAAAATTTGGCCGTCTATTTGGACCTTGATAAGCTCCAGACTTTCCCCATTTAAGCGTAGGTCACCAGTGTCGCTTGATTGAATATTTTTTTTGACAAAAAGGGTTGTGTGAACTTCTGTGAAGTCGGTTTCGACCACTATATTTAAGTCAATTTTTGGAATTTGGTAAATTGATGGTTTATAATCTTTGAGTAAAACGGGTTGAAGTGAGGTTTGTTCCATCCTGAAACTTTCTATTTTTTTAAGGTCAAGCGATTCGACTTTGAAATGTTAAAACGGTTCGTATCGATTTGCCAACTGATCGATGATCGACGTGATTTTGACCTAGATTTCGCGCTATATGATGCGATTGATCAATTTGGCTTGCTGATTCAGTTCCCTTATTAGTTGCTCAAATGAAGCGAAAGCGGCGGCTGGCCCGTTGTATTCCATCCATACGTGTTGTTCTTGCGAGCGAATCAGAACTAACTGAAGGTCAGAGTCGGATTGAAATCTGGCAATTGCGCCGCTAATTGTTTGATCTTCGTAAGCAGTAAATGTGCAAGGATCGTTTTGACAAAGTAATTTGACGATATCGTCGGGAGTTTTACTAAAATTTCCGTTTTTCGAGATGGTTAATCTGGCTTGTGGCTCAAGATTCGAGACAAATACAATAGAGTCGGGATGAATTTCTTTGACGTCGATATTTGGATGAGGGGCGATAGAAAATTGATTCCAAATGATGTTGCGTGTAAATATCGAAACTAGCGTGTTTTGAGAAGACATTAGGAGCGATACTGCTACCAGTGCTAAGCCCAATATAAGAAATACTTTTTGCAGCTTGCTAAGTGATCTCATAAGGTCGTAACGGTATAACAAAATCAGACCGATATCCAAGTGTTTTTACTCGATGGGGGTAATTTACAGCACCTATGGTAATCTGTATACCAAATGCATATCGTTGGGAGTCTGTGGCTCAGCTTAGCGATACGGATATAATTTGGGATAAACATGAGGCAATATTTCCGCTATCAATAATAGGCGAAAGTGCCTTGGCGGATCAGCTAGCCCGCGCATGCGTAGAATCAGCGAGTGGCTCATCGGCCAACGCGCTTCAATGTATTTCCTAATGAAGACAGAAGTTTTAAATATTGATTGAAAGGGAAGGACATCAAATGAACCAGTTGAACGAATCTCAAATTCAGAAATTTGAAGCTCAAGGGTATTTATTTTTCCCATCATTGTTTGAGAAGTCTGAAATGAGTGCGCTCACATCGCAGCTTGATGATATTTTTTCTCAGGACGTTGTATGTAACATTCGAGAGAAGAATTCCAACTCGGTTCGAACGAGTTTTGCGGTTCAAACATATAACCCAATTTTTGCGCGATTGGCGCGCCACCCGCGTATGGTTCGTCCCGTCGAACAACTTTTCGACGAACCAGTTTATATGCATCAATTTAAAGTGAATGCTAAAGCGGCTTTTGATGGTGATGTGTGGCAGTGGCATCAGGACTTTGGGACGTGGCATGCGGATGATCAAATGCCAGAGGCGCGTGCGATGAACATTGCAATTTTCTTGGATGATGTCAATGAGTTTAATGGACCACTCATGTTCATCCCGGGGAGTCATAAAGTGGGACTATTGGAGGCGGGACACGATACGCAAACTACTAGTTATCCATTGTGGACTCTGGACTCTAAAACGATTTCAGCGTTAGCGAATAAAGGGGGTATAGTCGCCCCTAAAGGTCCAGCAGGCTCAATGATTTTATTTCATTCTTGCCTAGTTCATGCGTCGGGACCAAATCTCTCTCCTTGGGATCGAAGAACCGTATATCTAAGTCTATGTGCGGTATCGAACCACATCAGGCGATTCAAGCGGCCTGGCTATCTTGCACATAGACAATTCGATCCAATCCAATGTCTCCCAGATGATTGTTTGCAGTCAAACTGCGACGTTGATTTACCGTGGCGTGATGGGATTCCTCAAGATGAGTTGGCGGTAGTTTAAAGAATAAAGTCAGTCATAAGGAATAAAGCTTGAATTTATATTCTAAGTTGCAATTAAGAGCTGCTGATGGTAATCCTTTACGGATTGTTATCATTGGCGCAGGGAAGTTTGCGTCAATGTATTTGGCGCAGGTAAATAAAACGCCAGGTATTCATGTCGCTGCCATAGCAGATATCAAACCGACGAATGCGCTTGGAAATTTGAAGAGAATTGGCTGGTCCCAAGCGCGCTATCAAGCGAAATCAATGGATGAGGCTATGAATTTAAATAGCACATGGGTTACGGATGATTGGGAGGCGGTTGTTGCAGACCCGAGGGTTGATATCGTTATTGAGGCTACGGGTAACCCGCCGGCTGCAGTAGAACACATTCTTCGGGCATTGAGACACCAAAAGCACGTGGTCAATGTGACGGTTGAGGCCGATGCCCTTTGTGGTCCTTATCTCGCTCAGTTCGCGCGTGAGAATAAAGTTATTTATAGCTTGGCTTACGGTGACCAACCTGCACTTATTTGCGACCTAGTTGATTGGGCAAGAGCGGCTGGTTTTAATGTCGTGGCTGCAGGTAGGGGCCACAAATGGATGCCACATTTTGTCCAATCGACCCCTGAGACAGTCTGGGGCTACTATGGACTTACGCCTGAGCAGGCAGAGCGAGGTGGGCTCAATCCAAAAATGTTTAACTCATTCTTGGATGGATCAAAGCCCGCGATTGAGAGTGTTGCGGTGTGCAATGCGACAGGATTGCTTGCGCCGCCCAATGGGCTGGAATACCCTTCGGGCAGCATTGACGATATCCCCAATCTAATGAGGCCAAAATCAGTTGGTGGTTGTTTGCACCACGCTGGTCAAGTGGAAGTGGTCTCCTCATTAGACACGACGGGAGCCCCGATTCCCTACGATATTCGATTCGGAGTATGGGTGGTATTTGAAGGGGATACTTCGTATATTCGGCACTGTTTTGAAGAGTATGGTGTTAAAACAGATGACACCGGAAGATACGCATCACTGTATAAACGATGGCATTTGATTGGACTGGAGGTGGGCATCTCAGTTGCTTCAGTTGGCCTGCGTGGTGAGTCCACGGGTGCCCCAACGGATTTTCTTGCAGACGTCATGTCCGTTGCAAAGCGAGATCTAAAAGTAGGTGAGATTTTGGACGGTGAGGGAGGGTATACCGTTGTTGGTCAATTAGCGCCAGCCGATAAGTCTCTTAAGTTGGGAGCGCTCCCATTGGGATTAGCGCATGGACTCAAATTGAAAAATGTTAAGAGAGCAGGTCAACCTGTAACCTGGGCAGATGTTGAATTCGATGAAAATGCGATTGCGATTAAAGTGCGTCGTGAGATGGAATCAACATATCGTTAGATATTGTTTTGCGAGTGAATTAACTAATTAACTAAAAAATCATATGGCTCAATACGTTTACACCATGATGGGGGTGGGAAAAATTGTTCCTCCCAAACGCGAAATACTCAAGAACATCTCTCTTTCATTTTTTCCCGGCGCAAAGATTGGTGTGTTGGGAGTGAATGGTTCTGGTAAATCCAGTTTGCTCCGCATTATGGCGGGCATAGATAGAGAGATAGAAGGTGAAGCAACGCCAATGCCCGGGATTCGCATTGGATACTTGCCACAAGAACCGCATTTGAACCCAGAACAATCTGTTAGAGAGGCTGTTGAAGAAGGGCTTGGGGAGGTCCTTGAAGCCAAGAAAAAGCTCGAAGAAATTTATGCGGCCTACGCAGAATCTGATGCTGATTTTGACAAACTTGCGGAGGAGCAAGCACATTATGAGGCGATCGTCACAACCGCCGGTCCAGATTCAGATTTGCAACTCGAAATTGCGGCAGCTGCGCTGAGATTACCAGAGTGGGATGTGCGAATTTCTACTCTATCTGGAGGTGAAAAACGTCGCGTGGCTATTTGTCGATTGCTTTTATCGAAGCCAGATATGTTGTTGCTCGATGAGCCGACAAACCATTTAGACGCTGAGAGCGTGCATTGGATGGAGCAGTTTCTTCAAAGATTTTCAGGCACTGTGGTTGCGGTTACGCACGATCGATATTTTTTGGATAATGCGGCCGAATGGATTCTAGAGTTGGATCGAGGACACGGCATCCCCTGGGAGGGTAATTATTCATCTTGGCTCGAGCAAAAAGAAAAGCGTCTTGAGATGGAGGATAAGCAGGAGTCGGCCAGGATCAAAACAATTAAAACAGAGCTAGAGTGGGTTCGCTCGAACCCGAAAGCCCGCCAAGCGAAGAGCAAGGCGCGTTTATCACGTTTCGAGGAGCTATCTTCCCATGAGTATCAAAAGCGCAATGAAACGCAAGAGATTTTTATTCCAGTTGCAGACCGATTAGGAGATAAGGTCATAGAATTTAAATCCGTCTCCAAGGCGTTTGGGGACCGATTACTTATCGACGATTTGTCTTTTACGATACCGCCAGGCGCGATTGTTGGGATCATTGGACCTAATGGCGCGGGCAAGACAACGCTATTCAAAATGATTACTGGAGTTGAGGCGGCGGATTCTGGAGAGGTTGTCATTGGCGAGACTGCTAATGTCGTAGCTGTCGATCAAATGCGTGACTCGCTGCCGAACGATAAAACAGTTTGGGAGGCGGTATCGCAAGGGCTTGATGTCTTGACAGTCGGAAAGTTTGAGATGCCGTCTAGGGCGTATATTGGTCGTTTTAACTTTAAGGGGTCGGACCAACAAAAAATAGTTGGTAATCTTTCGGGCGGAGAGAGAGGAAGGTTGCATTTAGCGAAAACGTTGATAGAAGGTGGAAATGTTTTGTTATTAGATGAGCCTTCAAATGATCTTGATGTTGAGACTTTAAGGGCGCTTGAGGGTGCGCTTTTAGAATTTGCGGGATCGGTTTTAGTTATTTCGCACGACAGATGGTTCTTGGATCGTATTGCGACGCATATTCTAGCATTTGAGGGGGACTCTCACGTTGAATTCTTTGCGGGTAACTATCAAGAGTACGAAGAGGACAAAAGAAGGCGTTTGGGGGAAGAGGGTGCCAAGCCAAAAAGAATACGTTATAAGTCTCTAAAATCGTAGGTTGACTAAATTTATTACACACGCCTGTTGATTCCGTGTTGTGAGGGAACTGCTTTGGGTAAGTAGCTGGCGTGTACTTTTTGAATCGGCCCAATAGGGTTGTTTATGAATAGTTTACGTATTACGCATGTCAGTTTAATGCCCCTGCTTTCGTTGCAACTCTCTTTGGGTCTAGCCTAAGCTCAAGTGGGCTTCGAGGGTTCGCCGAGTTTGAAGCCTATTGAGAATTCATTTGTAGAGCAATATCAAACCACGTCAGAGCTGATTTACCGACAGGCGGATGGAAGGGTGTGGGTCACTCCTGCTGGTAGTGTCGTTGACGGTAGAGGATTCCCGCGGCTATTCATTGACCTATTTGGTTCGGGGTTGAGCTCACACTTTGTGAAAACAGCGATCTCTTATGACTATGCGGTTAAAAGCAAACATCATCCGTGGATAGCTGCCCAAAATATGGTCTATGAAGCTATGCAAACGGAGGGTGCGACCCAAGCGGAGGCAAACTTAACATTCATGTTGCTGCGAGCAACGGGTACCCGGTGGGCTATTAAGGGGCCAAGCGATTCCCGGTGTTTTTCTCGCTGCCATGGGCCAAAAATGAGCGATTAAGTCTTGATGATATTGATGCTAAGGTTATAGAGGTAATACTTGAGGAGGGTCCTCATATCTCTAGGAATAGGATAACTGATTGATTTATATTACTTATATAGCCTATTTTTCTTTATCTTAAAGTTTTAAATAAGTCTTATATCTTATATAAGACTTATTTAGGTCTGTGATATCCGAAATTCCTTCTGACGTTCAGTTTAGCCGCGTCCAACAAATGGCATTTTTGTAGCCATGATGGTCATAAACTGCACATTTGTATCCAGTGGTAAATTAGCCATATATAGCGCCGCCGTCGCAACCTCGTTCACATTCATCATATGCTCGGCTTTTATCGTCCCATCGGCTTGTGGTACACCATTCGCTATTTTCGCTGCTAGTTCAGTCATAGCATTGCCGACATCTATTTGACTACACGCAATATCGTATTTGCGTCCATCCAGCGAAGCGGATTTTGTCAGGCCAGTCACAGCATGTTTAGTGGCTGTGTAGGGAATGGAATTTGGTCTAGGAGCGTGGGCCGATATCGAGCCATTATTAATAATGCGTCCGCCCATTGGTCTCTGATCTTTCATGACTCTAAAAGCTTCACGAATGCAATAAAACATCCCATTGAAGTTAGTATTAACAATTGTTGTCCACTGCTTGTCACTGAGATCCTCAAGTTTGACAGGAGGACTATTCATCCCGGCGTTATTAAACAAAACGTCAAGTCGTCCATGATTTTGTTTTACCGCATCAAACAATGCGCGCACCGCATCAGGATCGGCGACATCAGTGGAGATGGCAGTTGCGTTGCTTCCAGAGACCCCTGCTAGCGATATAGTCTCAAGTAAAGCTTCTTTTCGTCTACCTGCAAGTGTGACGAGATAATTATTAGAGAGAAATTCGATTGCGACCGCTCTACCAATCCCACTACCAGCCCCAGTAACAATGGCGATATTTCCGGTTGTAGACATTCATAACTCCTTGTACAAAACTACGATTTTTAGTTTACGATGGGCAACTCTAACACGTATATTTGAGGTTGTATTTGTTGGCGAAATATATTGAGCAGGCATCAATCTGAGTATCTGATATGGTGCTAAATAATGACCTTGGTTCAGGGCATCTTGCGTGCGAGGTTATTGCGCAGAAATTTGAAATTATGATGTAGTGAATCTTAGATAGTGGTGTGATTTTTCACGTATGACTGTAAGAGACCCTTTTCATTTAGCATGTCCTGCCCACTCTCTTTCGGAGGCGCGTCGTTTTTATGCGGCTATTTTGGGTTGTACGGAAGGCAGATCCAGTGACGAGTGGATCGACTTTAATTTTTATGGGCATCAAATCGTCGCGCATTTGGTGACGGGGTATAGCGCCATTAATGACGCAAATTCAGTCGATGGGGATGATGTGCCCGTTCGACATTTCGGGGTTGTACTTAGTATGGAAGACTGGTCTGAATTGTCCGACAGGTTGAAACAATTTGAAGTGGAATTTTTACTCGGGCCTCATGTGAGGTTTAAGGGTTTTCCCGGGGAGCAAGCTATTATGTTTGTAAGAGACTTCAGCGGGAACGCTCTTGAATTTAAAGCGTTTAAAGATCTATCTAAGTTGTTTGATCAATAAATATGCTTAAGCAGTTATTTTTTTAAAGCCGTGGGAGTTGAATGTATTAGAAATTTGGCGAATTCGCTGATTCTTCAGTAAACTTTTTTACCTTCGCTATGGAGTCAACTACAGTATGGGTTGAGCGCCGTCAGATTAAAGAGCAGGTAATGTTTTAAATCAGTGAAAAAATATCGCGTAATTATTCAGAAATTACTTTCCAAACGCGAACGCTCCATATCAAAAATGAAGCGACTATTTAATGGCTTGGGATAAATTGAAATTGAATGCAATTTGATTATTTAACGTTTTTCACAGTTTTTTACAAACTGTGCTTGTGCAGTTGCCGCATCTAATAGTAACGTGACATCATTTCCAGCCAAGATCATTTTGACTCCCTGATTAATGTACTTGGCAAGGAGGTTTTGTTCGTAAACTCCGCCAAGCCCTGCCCATTTCCCGTGGCGCTTACATGCGGCTACTAACTTCAGAATTGCGGTTGACACCTGCGGGTGATCAATTTCTCCAGGGATCCCCATTTCAAGACATAGGTCATTAGTCCCCATCAGTAGGACGTCAATACCTGGAACAGCGGCAATTGAGTCAACGTTTTTGATCGCTTCGGGCGTCTCTATCATGGCGACTAGTAGTGTGGCCTCGTTGAGTATTGTTGTTGTCTCCAGCGCTGATTGAGATATGAAGCCAAAATGTGGGTAGTTACCAGCGATTGAGCGCCGTCCTAACGGTTTAAAACGAAATGCTTCGGCCATTTTCGCCGCTTGTTCCGCGTTGTCTACATGGGGCATGACAATCCCTAGAGCTCCCGCGTCTAAGCAGCGCGTGCCTAAATTTAGGTCTCCTTGGGGTACTCGCACTATTGGTGCGATGCCGTTAGCCAAGCTGGTTATACAGATTGATGCTGCGCTTTCAATTGAGGTTGGCCCGTGTTCCATATCTATGAACAACCAGTCGTACCCTGCACTTTTCATAAGGCAAGCAATTTCTATTCCCCTAACGTTACGCGCACCAACGCCTATAGCCAGCTCGCTTTTGATTAATTTTTGTTTTGCAGCATTTATTAAAGAGGCCATTTTTACTCACTCCAATTAAAGTTTAACGTGGTCTTATGGGATCGATAACCGTGCAGCGACGAATAGTTCGCCCTTCTTTAGAGGCATCATAATTCTCGACTCGATGCATAAGGCAACGATTGTCCCAAACGAGAAAGTCCCCTTTTTTCCACTTATGCTTGTATGTCAAGTCATCATGAACTATTAACTGGTTTAGTTCATCAATCCATTCTCTTCCTGTTTCATAAGGCAAGCCAATGATGTGTTCCGCATGATCACCTAGAAATACGGATTTTTTGTGTGTCGCTGGATGTGTTCTGAAAATGGGATGATCAACTGTCGGTGTGGAATCGCGTTGTTCATTGGTTAACGGTTGATGGCCGTGCCGACGGTTTCTTGAGAAGTGGAGACTATGCGCAGCTCGCTTACCTTTTAATTTTTTTCTCCATTCGTTCGAAAGGCGGTCGTATGCGCCGTACATGTCGGCAAAATGGGTATCTCCGCCTGCAGATGCGGCTACTTCACAGTAGATAATAGTCGCCTGACCCGTATATTCTTGCCAAGATGCATCAGTGTGCCAAGCGTGCGTTCCTTGATCAGGGAAAATGCCGTTCGGTTTGCCATCCTCACCAATGTTGGACAATCTATAAAGCTCCGGATATGCAGATTCATGGTACTGGTTCATAACGTGGATCTGCAGCTCGCCAAAGTTTTGACCGAACTGAATATGTGCCGCTGAAGATAGATTTTGTTGTCCAAAATATAGCAAGTGATACTCAACAAAAAGGTCTTGAATTTCCTGAAGAACCTTTTCGTCTAGTATTTTGGATAGATCCAGCCCTATAATTTCCACGCCGAGGTTTTCAGTTAATTGACGGGTGTTTAGAGGCATTGACCTATCCTTAACTGTTTATATCTGGCGACATAACCACTTCTATTACACTTGTTTTATTGCTTCGGGTTGCGAGTGTAAGAGCATTGTTTAAATCGGCAGGATCATGTATGCGACTTGCTTGCACTCCCATAGATTCGGCGAGTTTCACGTAGTCTATTGTTGGATGCGTGAGGTCCATACCAATATATTTGTCCGTCCCCCTAAAAGACATTAGTCTCTGCTTGATTATTTTGTATCCTTGATTATTGGGTATTACGTAAGTAATGGGACGGTTTAGGTGAGCCGCAGTCCATAACGCTTGGATGCTGTACATAGAGCTGCCATCTCCGACTAACGCCACAACAGGTCGGTCAGGAAGTGCGAGTGAGACCCCGATTGCACCCGCCATCGCAAACCCAATGCCGCCAGAGGCAAGACCAAAAAACCCTTGATGATCCTTCAATGCTAAATAGTTGAGTAGATTTGCTGACGTGCTTAATGCCTCTTCAAGGACGATGCAGTTTTCTGGGATCGATTTGACTAACTCCATCACAAGTTTTAGTGAATTGATTGGTTTGACCTTATCGAAAGTGCTCGCCTGGGCGATTCTTTGAGGACGCTGTGCTGACCAATTTCGATTCTTAATTTCAGATATACGTTGTGCAGCCTTAGATTTTTGGCCACCATCCATTGTGTTTTTTAATAGGTTGGTAAGAGCTTTTGTGGTTTCTTTCACGTGAGCTCTAATCGCGAATTCAGCAGGGTAGTTCTTCCCCAGTTCCCAATCTCGCTCTCCAATTTGTACTATTTTAATGTGGTTTGGTAGCGGGTCAATTTTACTGAAAACAGACATTCTGAGGACATCGGATCCTAAAAAGATAACAAGGTCGTGTGCTTCCAGTTGCTGTCGGCATATGGATTGATTGCGTGATAATGCGCCTAGGAATGCGGAGTGCTCACTTTTGAACTGTGCAGAGTAAGGGACGGTTTGCTGGAAGACGGCGGCCCCGATCGTCAGAGCTAAATCTCCAGCTTCGTCTAGTGCGTTTGTTGATGCGACTTCGTGGCCGGCAACGATGGCTGGGTTTTCCGCACCCAAGATTGCTTTTGACAGCTCTTGGAGCGTTTCTAAGTTAGGCAGGACTTGTGTATTTATGCGAGTCGATTTGCCTATTTCAATATCGGCAGATGCATCCAATACATCTCCAGGCAAGCTTAAGAAGACCGGTCCCATGGGAGGTGTGAGCGCTATTTTTACCGCCCGATGGATGATGCGTGGTAAATCTTGAATTCTCGTGCACTCAATGGCCCATTTTACGAGCGGTTGAGCAATGGGAACCAGTGGGTCGTAGAGCATCGGTTCAGTGAGGCCATGTCCCTGTTCCTGTTGCCCTGCTGTGATGAGTACAGGAGATCCATAAAATTTTGCATTGTAAATTGAGCCCATCGCATTACCAAGACCAGGGGCGACGTGGACATTGGCTACGGCAAGTTTTCCTGATGCGCGAGCGAATCCATCAGCCATGGCGACAACAATACTTTCTTGTAAACCAAGGACATACTCAATATTACTTTGTTTCCCCAGCGCCTCCATAATGGCTAATTCGGTCGTGCCAGGGTTTCCAAAAAGATAATTGACCCCCTCTGATGAAAGGCAATCTAGAAAAGCGTCATACCCTTTAATCGTCATTACTTCTCTCGCATATTAACTTGTGATTACAAAAATTTTTATTTTAGATAAGCAGTAAACTCAAAGATATTAGCTTATCTCTGTGTATAAAGCACGTGGATGTGTCTACGCGAGAGCTAAAGATTTTTCGAAGGAAACGATTTCTTAATTAAGGGTGTGAGGTGGCAGTATAGGTTAGTTGCTTAGCACACAGAGCGTGTTTTGAGCCTACTCTTCAGACAAATAAGCTTTCATTTTTTCCAGCCATCCCTAAGTGTAACTGTCCGATTAAATACTAGGTTTTGTGTAGTACTCGAAAGGTCTACTGTAAAGTATCCATGTCGTTCAAATTGGAAACAGTCGCCGCTTTTGGCTTGGGCAGCCGAACTCTCGATTTGAACTTCAATGATTGTCTTGGATTTGGGATTTAAATCGTTGATGAAGTCCCCAGTCTGTCCAGGCCGCTCTACTGAAAACAAGCGGTCATACAGTATGACATCAGCTTTGATTGAAGTGTTAGCATCTACCCAGTGAATATTCCCTTTGACTTTGTAGTTGTCTGCGCCATCGGTTCCAGACTTTGAGTCGGGGAAGTATTCGCAAAAAACTGTTTTTACTAATCCTCGTTCATCTGTATCAAATCCTGTGCATTTCACAACATAGCCATAACGTAAACGAATAGTATTTCCAACGAATAATCGAAAATATCCTTTGGGTGGATCTTCTGAGAAGTCTTCTCGTTCTATCCACAGCTCCCTAGAGAGCGTAACGTCTCGCGACCCGAGCTCTTTGTGTTGCGGATGGTTGGGCGCGTGACATATTTCCGTATGATCCATATCGAAGTTTTCAATAATTAGCTTGATTGGATTAAGAACAGCAACTTTACGGAGAGATGATTCGTTGAGTGTTTCACGCATACAATCCTCAAGGATTGAATAATCAATCCAAGAATCAGCTTTGGATACTCCAATGCGGTCAGTGAATAGGTGTAAGCCTTGGGGAGGGTATCCGCGACGACTGACCCCAACCAAGGTTGGCATTCGGGGATCATCCCAGCTATCCACATGTTTATCTTTGACAAGTTGGATTAACTTTCTCTTTGAGAGAACAACATGAGAAAGATTTAGTCGAGCAAATTCTATTTGTTGGGGTAAGGGTCCTTGGAGGAATCCCAGTTGTAATAATTTCTGGTTGAGCCAATTGTAGAGTGGTCGATGATCTTCAAACTCAAGTGTGCAAATTGAATGTGAGATGTTTTCGAGAGCATCCGATATACCATGAGTGAAATCGTAGCTCGGATAAATCGGCCATGAATTACCCGTCCTGTGATGTGTGACGTGCTTGATTCTGTAGGCAACTGGGTCTCTGAGATTGATATTAGGGCTTGCCATGTCAATTTTCAATCTCAGCACATGCATTCCATCAGTATGTTTGCCAGCCCTCATTTCTTGAAACAGCATTAAATTTTCGTCTATTGATCTAGTTCGAAATGGACTATTTTTCCCAGCCTCGGTGAGCGTTCCGCGGTATTCGCGCATTTCATCTGCGTTCAGCGAATCAACGTAGGCTAACTCTGCGTTAATTAACATCACAGCAAATTCATAAAGATGGTCAAAATAATCTGATGAAAAATATTCGTGGCCGCTCCAATCAAATCCAAGCCACTTTATGGAGTCACGGATTGAATCTACATATTCACTTTCCTCGGTTGATGGGTTCGTATCATCAAATCTCAGATGACAGACGCCACCATATTCTTTCGCAAGACCGAAGTTTAGGCAGATTGATTTCGCATGTCCGATGTGTAGATAACCATTAGGTTCAGGGGGGAAGCGCGTTCGTATTTTCGCCGAATCCATGTTGGCGTTTTGTTGTTCAGATAGAGTTCCAGGTTTCCCACGCCAACGTCTTTTTTTGAAAGCCTCAGCTTTGAGATCGTTATCGATGATTGACTTAATGAAGTTACTGCCGGAAGGTGGTGTTTTATCTTTCACTATTTTCCAATAATGGGTTTGATTGTAAGGGTTGGATCAGTAACTTATTCCAGCGATCATGACATTAAAGCCGTAATAGTTTTCAGGTTGTGAATTCTACCTTAGTTGCTTAAAACTCGGTTATTGGTCTCCGCGTCTCTTGTCAGGATGCAATGCATCACTAGCATCAAGCTCGCCGTAGGCCTAAAAATCAAGATGTACCATTCGATAATTGGGATGCTATTGCTCTTTGAAGGTTTCTGAATGCTTCGGTGTCGAGTAATTGTTATGGGCACTCCCTCAAGGAATTGGGTCGTGTTGTTGTAGTTTAATGGTAAGTCAATCGTGCCATTTAGCGCTCTGGTGCAGTAACTTGTATATATCCCTTAGCTCGAGACTCGAATATCTGGCAATATGCTCAGACACTAAATCGCTAATAAACAGCATTTGGTTACCAGTTGGAGAAGTTGTAGAACAAGGGGTGATAATTTCGTTAGCTTTATGTTCTACGACAGGAAAGACGTTTCTAACTATTGATATTTAATGTTTGAAGCCCTATGAGTTTGTCTGCGGAAATTATGTCTATTCTCTCATTGACAGGCCACTTTTCTATAAAGTCTTTGGCCCAGCGACTCGGAATTAGCTCGGAGTCGCTTGAGGTTGAAATTGACCGAATCAACGAGGGCTCTATTTTTATTGAGCGATTTAACAATGATATGGTTGGATTCAATCAGGTGTCAGAGTTGTTATGTGTCGACAAGATTCGCGCGAGGCTTGGGGTTTTTCCTGATCGGTTTGTTCTTAACGTGGTTTCGGAGACGGGCTCCACTAATGATGACTTATTGAATGTGATTCGATCCGGCTCCGCGCAGGACAGATTGATTCAAATTGCGGAAACTCAAACCGCAGGGCGTGGCACGAAAGGTAGATCGTGGCTGTCAATTCCCGGAGGATCTCTAACATTTTCAATTTTACGTAGTATTTCCTCTGAGGATACTCAGAAGGGCATTTCGACCGTACCGTTGGTGGTCGGTTTGGCTATCGTTCGTTCCTTAAACACTATTGCCAATATTGACTGCCGACTAAAATGGCCAAATGATGTTTTGTGTCATGGTAAGAAATTAGCTGGTGTATTAACTGAGTCCGTCTTGGTGGGTGGGCAGTACCATATAGTAATCGGCATTGGTATTAATATTTGTATTCCAAAAATACTTATGAATGAGATTGATCAACCCGTTACAGATTTATATGATTTGGGTTTTCGTATTGATCGGAATGTACTTCTTGGGAATCTTATTTTGGAGCTGGATGGGATGCTAGAGCAGTATTTTACCGATGGTTTTGATTTTTTTCGTCAAGAGTGGTGCCAATTGCACGCATACCACAATCAAAGGATATCTTTTGTTCTACCAGATGGGCAGCAACTTGATGGTGATATTTTAGATGTTGATGCTGAGGGGGCTTTAATTTTGAAAGTTGCTGGGAAAGTGAGACGGTTTATTTCTGGTGTAATTCGATTTAACGTATAGCCCTCATCGGTTATAGTCCATAAAGATTAAGTTAAGAGGTTGTAGCGCTGACAATGATATTAGTTGTTGATATTGGTAACACGCAAGTAAAGTGGGCAACGACTGCAGGAGACGGATGGGTAGTTCAAGGCCAGTGCCCTCTCGCAGCAATAGATAAATTATCCTTATATTGGTCAGATCTTTCTGTACCTACGAAAATCGTGATTTCGAACGTAGCAGGATCTAGGGTGGCGTCGGTTGTAGAGTCTACCATTTCCGTCTGGAACGTCCAGCCCTATTGGGTGGAAGCGAATAAGGAGCAATGTGGCGTTAAGAATTCCTACTCGATCCCTCATCATTTGGGCCCCGACCGTTGGGCAGCAGTTATAGGTGCCAAATCATTAAATTTAGGTAATGTTGTTGCGGTATGCGCAGGTACAGCTACGACGATACATGGCTTAACCAGCGCGGGTGTTTTTCTAGGGGGGCTGATTATTCCTGGTTATGATTTGATTCATCGATCTCTTAGTTCAAGCACGGATAAACTAGCCGAAGCTGAGGGAGAGCTAAGCATATTCCCCGTTTCTACTCGAGATGCGATCACTTCCGGTGCTATTAAGGCAACCTGTAAAGCAGTAGAGTCTTTCTGTGATGATATGGAAGTTGCGGGATACGGCAATGTGCAAATTGTATTGTCTGGTGGGGCCGCTTTTAAGTTTAAAGATGGTTTTGTAAGGTCATTTATAAAGAGAGAAGATTTGATTTTTTTGGGTCTCGTAAAAATAGCGCTGAGTCTATAGGGGGACTAATGATGATTTTAAAGTGGTTTAAACGCGGGAAAATAACTCAACGTGGCTAGGAAGCTAGGCTATTTTTTGATTGTGCTGAATCTGCTGATGGCGGGTTATCTGTTTTATTTCAGAACTCTATCGGAAATTGATCCAATTCCAGAGCAAAGTGAAGTTTATCCGGAGCGCATAAAAATTATTAAGGGCATAGAACTCGATTCTAAGGAGGTTTTAAGTTCTGAAGAAAGTGATAGTGCGATTTAAAGCGCTTAAATAGCTAATTTAAAGAGAATATGAAGGGCCCGACTGTAGGAATACTTTGTTGTATTGGGATGTGTTCCCGTTACTTTGAGGAAAGCTCTAACGAAGCGGCTAGCAAAGTTTTTGTATAATTTTGGGTTGGTCGCTCAAAGATTGTCTCGACCGAACCTTCTTCCACTATCTTGCCTGCTTGCATGACCATGACTCGATGCGATATTGCTTTGACAACGTTTAAGTCATGACTGATGAATAAATAAGAGATGGCATACTTCTTCTGTAAGTCACGGAGTAATGCAATGATTTGAGCTTGTATTGATAGATCCAGCGCAGAAGTTGGTTCGTCTAGCACAATAAATTTTGGTTTGAGTGAGATCGCTCTGGCTATCGATATTCGTTGTCGTTGACCACCAGAAAATTCGTGCGGGTACCGATACCGCATTTCTGCAGATAATCCTACTTCTTCGAGCGCAGTTTTGATCATTCGATCAAGTATGTCTGGAGTTTGTGCAACCCTATGCAGTACCAGGCCTTCCGAAATAATTTGACCGATCGTCATTCTAGGGCTGAGACTTCCGAAGGGATCTTGGAACACTATTTGTACATTTTTACGATATGGCTTTAGCGCTCTTTGGGTAAGTTGGTCGATTTTTTGATTAGCAATATTAATGTTTCCAATGCTATCAATTAATCTCAAACAAGCCATTCCTAGAGAGCTTTTCCCCGACCCGCTTTCTCCGACGAGCCCTAGTGTCTCCCCTTTTTTTATCGAAAAGTTAATGTCATCTACTGCTTTGATGTAGCCAACAGGTTTACGGAAGAGCCCACGTTTGATTGGAAACCAAACGCGGAGGTTGTCGACGTGGACTACTTCATCCGCAGAGTGAGAGATAGGTTCAGGATGACCAGATGGCTTTGAGTTGATTAGCATTCTGGTGTAATCATGTTGCGGGTTCGAAAATGTAGCATCAACTGTTCCAGCTTCTACGATTTCTCCCTGTTTCATGACATATACGCGACTTGCCATTTTTGAGACTACCCTTAAGTCATGGGTAATTAGAAGTATCGCCATGCCGAGTTTTTTTTGTAATGATTGTAGTAGTTCGAGAAGTTGCGCTTGTACCGTGACATCCACGGCGGTAGTGGGTTCATCCGCAATTAAAAGATCTGGTTTATTTGCTAGCGCCATTGCAATCATTACACGTTGTCTTTGCCCGCCTGACAATTGATGCGGGTAGGACTCTAGCCTTTCGCTCGGGTTGGGTATTTTGACTAACTCAAGTAGCTCAATTACTCTCGCTCTGGCTTGGCGTTTGTTTAGCCTTTCATGAAGGAGAAAGACTTCGCCAATTTGCTTCTCAACGGTGTGCAAGGGATTTAGAGATGTCATTGGCTCTTGAAATATCATTGATATTCTGTTGCCTCTAATGGATCTGAGCGTTTTCTCGGATGCTTGAACGAGTTCAAGGTTATCAAATCGAATTGAACTACTTTGCGAATGTTGTGCGGTTGGATAGGGAAGCAGTTGCAGTGCCGACAGTGCGGTGACTGACTTCCCAGATCCACTCTCTCCAATAAGGGCGACCGTCTCTCCGCGATAGACATCCATTGAAACATTCTTTACTGCGATAGTGTGCGTATCTCCTTGATTAAAGGAAACGTCGAGATTGCTAATGCTGAGTAGAGGTGATGTCATGAGTAGGGGGATTTATTTTCCCATGGCTACCTACTGGTAAATAGTTTTCTCGGATCAAATGCATCTCGCACTGCTTCACCGATGAATATCAGAAGACTAAGCATGATGGCGATCGCAAAGAATCCGGTTAAGGCGAGCCATGGCGCCTGGAAGTTTGCTTTACCCTGAGCTAAGAGCTCACCTAGAGAGGCTGAGCCCGCGGGTAATCCGATACCAAGAAAATCTAATGAGGTTAAGACCGTGACGGATCCAGCCAAAGTAAACGGCATGAACGCCATCGTTGCTACTAAGGCATTAGGGAGGACATGGCGGAGCATGATTTTAAAATCACCTAGGCCAAGCGCTCTGGCGGCTCTGACGTAATCAAAATTTCTAGCTCTTAAGAATTCCGCCCTAACTACGCCAACGAATCCCATCCAACTAAATAGAAGAAGCAGTCCGAGCAGCCACCAAAAATTAGGCTCAATGACACTGGACAAAATGATTAATAAGTATAGCGTGGGCATCCCAGACCAGATTTCAATAAAGCGTTGCCCGACCAGATCAATCCAACCCCCAAAATAGCCTTGAAGTGCCCCCGCAAAGACGCCAATAATGGCGCTGATAAGTGTTAATGTGAAACCGAAAATAACGGATATCCGGAAGCCGTAAATGACCCGAGCAAGTACGTCCCGAGCTTGGTCATCAGTCCCCAGAAGGTGTGTCGCATCGGGTGCTGAGGGCGCAGGCATGGGCAGATCCCAAGATACGGTCTGATGATTAAAGGGGATTAGGGGTTTAATAATCCACCCATCAGCTTCTATCTTTTTAATGATATGGGGGTCTGTGTAATCTGCCTCTGTTTCAAACGTCCCTCCAAATTCAGTTTCCTTATATTGTTTGAATAAAGGGAAAAAGATCTCTCCTTGATAGGACACTGCAATCGGCTTGTCGTTAGCAATGAATTCCGCAGGTAGCGTTAGTATAAGGAGCATTAGAAAGATCCAAAACGACACGTAGCCTCGGCTACTTTTCCGAAAGTTTTGAAGCCGTCTCAACGTTATAGGGTTGGTTATAGCCATGTCTTTCGTATTCTTGGGTCGCTAAGACTGACCCTCGAAATCTATCCGAGGGTCAATGACCATGTACATGATATCCCCAATCAAATTCATGACCAGACCGAGTAGGGAGAAAAAGAATAATGATCCAAACATTAATGGGTAGTCCCGACTAAATGCGGCTTCAAAGCCTAGTAACCCTAACCCGTCGAGGGAGAATATGATTTCGATAAGTAGTGATCCTGTAAATAGAATGCTGACTAATGCGGACGGAAATCCGGCGATAACGATCAACATAGCGTTTCTGAAAACATGACCATAGAGCACACGTTTTTCTGTTAACCCCTTCGCTCGTGCCGTCATGACGTATTGTTGATGAATTTGGTCTATAAATGAATTTTTAGTGAGCATTGTGAGTCCCGCAAAACCACCAATGACCATAGAAATAATGGGGAGTGCTAGATGCCAGATGTAATCTTTCATACAGCTGAAGTTGACTGCACATTCAAAGACCCCGGTACCTAAAAACTCCTCGGATTGAAGGCCTCTTAAAGGAAACCAGTCTAGATAGCTCCCGCCGGCAAAAATAACCATCATGAACACGGCGAATAAGAAACTTGGGATCGCTGTTCCGATAATAATCGCAAAGCTCGTGATCATGTCAAATTGGCTTCCGTCTGCTACTGCTTTTCGAATGCCAAGTGGAATCGAGATGAGGTAAACGATGAGTGTTGTCCAAAGCCCTAGGGAAATTGAGACAGGCAGCTTTTGCAGGACTAAATCGACGACATCTGTATCTCGGTAAAAGCTTTTACCAAAGTCAAATACGAGATAGTCGGACATCATTTTTAAGAATCGTTCATGAAGTGGTTTATCAAAGCCAAATCGAACCTCAAGCTCTTTGATGAATTCTGGATCTAATCCTTGGGCACCGCGATATGGGGTTGAGGAGCTATTTCCAACCTTACTCGAAGAGGCTGCATTGTTTAAGGTCTCTTGACTGCTTGTTTTGGTCACCTTCTCGGTGATCGCATTAGAGTGGCCAGATAGTTGAGCGATTGCTTGTTCCACGGGCCCACCAGGGGCCGCCTGTATGACTAAAAAATTAGTCAACATAATCCCCAGCAGTGTTGGGATTATGAGGAGTAATCTTCTAAAAATATAAGGGGTCATGATCTGTTTCGTTTGACGCGATTAACCGCCAGAACGCTGAGTATTACGAGTAAAGTAACGAAGCCGTAAGTGAGCCAACTAGAGTTTGTCCCATCATGTTGTCTGGTACTTTGTGCGGCCAGTTGATCGGCTTTTTGGCGATCGAACCACCATAGAGTAGTGGATGTCCCTATTTTTGGAGTGACTTCGGGTAACCCAAATTTATTCCAGAATAGAATTCGTTGCGAGGTTAAGTGCCAGTGAGGAATTACATAATGACCAAATAATAAAAGTCTATCGAGCGCCCTAGTATGTGCAATAAGATCTTCTCGAGATTTTGCTTGAACAAGCCCACTAATTAGTTTATCGACCACGGGATCTTTCACCCCTGCATAATTGCTCGCCGCTGGTGAATCTACAGAGTTTGAGGACCATTGGTCGAATTGTTCATTTCCTGGCGACTCTGATGATCCCCAACCCGCGACAATCATGTCGTAGTCAAAATTACGCACTCGGTTAATGTATTGAGTCTGGTCGACTCTTCTTACCTTAACATCAACGCCTAGCTTATTAAGGTTGCGAACGAATGGCAATACGATTCGTTCGAATCCTTCGCTGTATAGCAAGATTTCAAAAGTAAATGGATCATCAGTTTCGTTGTTGGTTAGAACCATATCCTTTACCTGCCATCTTGCATCGGAGAGCAGTTTTTGAGCAATTTGTAAGTTGTTTCGCGGCCAGCCTAAACCATCCGTTTCTGGAACGTTGTAGGGTTTTGAGAAGATTTCAGTAGGTATCAGGTTTTTATATTTTTGTAGTATTTGAAGTTCGCGCCCATTGGGCAAATCGCGTGAGGCGAGATCTGAATTTGAAAAGTAACTTTTGGTCCTCGTATATTGACTAAAGAATAGGTTTTTGTTGGTCCACTCAAAGTCAAATGCGTACGAAAGAGCCTGTCGAACTTTTACATCCTGAAAAATAGGACGCCTGGTGTTATAAACGAAAGCTTGCATTCCAGTCGGGTTATGGTGTCGCAAGTTGATCTTCTTTAGAAGGCCTTGTTCGACTGCCGGCGTGTCGTAGTCAAGAGCCCATGCTTTTGCTTGATTTTCTTCGCGGTAGTCAATTTCTCCTGATTTGAGCGCCTCCCGTATTACGGTTTCATCACGATAATAATCAATCCGTATTTCATCAAAGTTATTAGTACCAACATTGACAGGTATCTTTTCTCCCCAATATTCTTTTACGCGCTGGAGTGTGATGAACCGCCCTGGTTCGAAATTTGATATTCGATAAGGGCCGCTACCTAAAGGCGGCTCTAATGTCGTGAGCGTAAAGTCTTTATCTGCCCAATAGTGTTTGGGTAGGATCGGCATTTGTCCGACGATGAGAGGGAGCTCGCGATTGGTGTTGTCAGAAAACTCAAACCTTACCGTATCCGAAGACACCTTAATTGCTGAAGACACATCACCATAGTAGAAGCGATAGAAAGGGTGGCCTAATTCTTTTAGCGTATTGAGAGACCATATGACATCATCCACCGTTATTCGTTGCCCGTCGTGCCACTTGGCTTCTGATCGAATTTTAAATTGTGCCCAACTGCGATCTTCTGGAACCTCAATGTATTCCGCAATCAAACCATAGGAGCTAAATGGCTCGTCTGCACTTGTCGTCATCAAGGTTTCCATGGAGGCTCCAGCGCCTGCGTTTCCCTTTGGAATATAGGGATTAAAGCTATCGAATGTCCCTACAGCGCCTAAGTTAAGTCGCCCACCTTTCGGGGCATTAGGGTTAACATATTCAAAATGAGGAAAATCAGCTGAATATTTAGGGCTTCCATGCATGGCGATGCCATGAGTTCGTGTGTTTTCTGCCTGCAGGGGGGGGCAGCACAGTAATATCAAAATCAGTATAGATCTAACCATTTCGATCTACCCTTTTCGGATGCGTTCGATGATTTTACTGGTTGAGTTTTGGTACTCGAACGGTATAGAAAACGTTTTTCCGCCCCAACTCGCGACCTCCGTGCTCCCAACAATCGATTTAATCGGCCAATCACCTCCTTTAACTAAAATCTCAGGTGTGATTATATTGATAAGGTTTAAGGGGGTATCCTCTTCAAAGCTCGTGACTAGATCAACACATTCTAAGGCGGCGATGACGCCCATTCGATCTTCAATGGAATTGATCGGCCTATCATCCCCCTTGCCCAGCCTCTTTGCGGATTGGTCGGAATTCAAGGCTACAATGAGTGACGCTCCAAGCGCTCTTGCTTGGGCAAGATACGTAACATGCCCGTGGTGGAGAATGTCGAACACACCATTAGTAAAAACGTAGGGGCGTGGAACTCTTGTTAATTTGGATTCTAGGTCGTTTAGGTTTGCTAGTTTTACACGCATGACATTATCATTGCACATGGTTCAATTTGTGCCCAGAAATTGGTTTTAGTTCCGAGAGAAGCTTTGTCTGAGACCCATGGTTAAGTAGCGATTTACTCAGATCGTTGACAAATAATCTGTGAGTAACAATCAGTGCAGTCTAACGATTAGTCAACGTACTCAAAGATTTTGACGACTTTGACAACACCTTTAATCGACGACGCAATCTGAGCTGCTGTATCACCTTCGTCTCGCGTTACAAGGCCCATGAGGTATACGGTTCCCGACTCAACCGTCGTACTGACTCGGACAATTCGTACATCAGCACTTCGTGTAAGTAAGGCGACCACTTGCGTTTTTATCGCACCATCCTTGGCAGACTCTTTAACTGAACTAAATTCACCAACCGTAGTTTGGTCTTTGAAATCTCGAACAGACAAGGTTTCCAGAACCATGAGCTGAAGGTCGTCTTTGATGGCTTCTGAGTCAACTTGACCTGTCAAAAGCACTACATGGTTATAAGCTGTTATGTGTACTTTTGCTTGCTTAGTGTATTTATCTCTGATTCTGGATGAGAGTTTACTGACGATAATTCGATCATCTACGATTGTTCCAGCAGTTCTAGGGTCTTCTGCCATCATTGCGGCGCCGATTCCGGCAGAAATTATGGCGGGTCCAAGGCAGCCATGAAGGGCGCCAGATAGAGAAACTACAAGAACCATTGCGATCGTTACTCTATACATTCTATTTGTCTCCTAGGATAATTGAGTCAATTCCATCACATAAACAGTGTAAACACAACAGGTGTACTTCCTGAATTCTCGCGGTCTGCTCACTTGGTACGCAAATGTTTATGTCATTTCGCGACAAGATTTTAGCTATTTTTCCGCCAGCGTTACCTGTTAAGGCAATTACTTTGATGTTTAAGTCATGGGCGACGTTTATCGCCGCAATGACGTTCTCAGAGTTGCCGCTGGTAGAAATTGCAAGGAGCACGTCACCAGGTTGGCCTAATCCCATAACCTGTTTCGAGAAAACCTGATTATAGTGGTAGTCATTGCCAATTGAGGTTATGGTCGATGTGTCCGTTGTTAGAGCGATCGCTGCAAGTGGTTTGCGTTCCCGTTCAAATCGATTTAACAGCTCGGCAGAAAAATGCTGCGCATCTGCCGCCGAACCGCCATTTCCGCAGGCCATAATTTTATTTTTAGATTGTAGGGCGGAGGATATTAACTCGATTGCTGCCGCGAGCGATTCAACCAGAACAGACTTCGATTTCTCTTTGGTCTGGATGCTGCTTGTGAAGTGTGATGTGATTCTTGCGTGGAGGTTCATTTAGTTTTATTTATCCTTCGTTCTTAAGTTGTGACTCATAGGCTTTCTAGATTTTAACTGACAAAGCATTTTTTATTGCGATAATGCGGTTTTGTGCATATGGGTATCTTCAACAATATTTAAACTATGTTTTGTTTCTATTGCGTTATGGACAATCAATGATTAACGACCAATCTGATAAAGAGGCTCGACCTTCCACGCTGTACGTTGTGGGTATGCCTATTGGAAATATGGGTGATATCACGTCTCGAGCAGTCAGAATTTTAAGCTCTGTAGATATTGTTGCTGCTGAGGATACTCGTAATACCAAAAGATTGCTGTCCAAGTTAAATCTGCAGCGTCGTTTGATTTCCTACCGTGAGCATAACGAAGTTACCTCTTCGGATGGGATTATCAAGTTGTTGTTTGCCGGTAATTCTGTTGCCCTTGTGACTGATGCGGGAACCCCGGGGATCTGCGATCCGGGAGCAATCGTGGTGGCTAAGGCGCGTGATGCGGGATATCGTGTGGAACCTATTCCGGGGGTAAGTGCACTCACAGCTGCATTGTCCGTCAGTGGCTTAACTCAGGAGGGGTTCTTATTTAAAGGTTTTTTGCCCGCAAAGTCTGCAGAGAGAAAGCAATTTTTAAAGAGTCTTATAAGCTATGATGTGCCGGTTGTCTTATTTGAGACTCCGCATCGCATCAAGGCATGCTTGAGTGATATGGTGTCGGTTTTTGGTGAAGATCTGCGGGTTTTTATTGGTCGTGAGTTGACTAAGGCTAATGAGGAAACGGTGTCGCTTTCTCTGCGTGATGCCGTGATTTGGGTGTCATCTGGGATCTATCAGTCAAAGGGGGAGTTCGTCATTACTTTATTCCTGCCTTTAGGCATTAGCGGGCAGGACAATGTTTCACCAGAGGTTGAAGATCTATTGGCAGACCTGCTGAAATCATTACCTCTCAAACAGACTGTCGATATTGTTGCAAAATATACTCAGACTCCTCGAAAGAGGATTTATCAAATGGCCTTAGATATTAAAAATGGATCAAGCAAATAGGGAGAGTTAGAATTTAGTTATGGATGAACTACTCATTCGTCAGCCGGACGATTTGCATATTCACTTAAGGGATGGAGATCTGTTGCCCCTATCGGTTGACCATGTGTCAGCACAGTTTGGGCGAGCAATTGTGATGCCAAATCTTAGTCCTCCGATTGTGTCGACCCCGATGGCTGCTGCGTACAGAGATCGGATTTTATCAGCGGTCCCAGCTGGTCGATCTTTTAATCCGTTGATGACGCTCTATTTGACTGACCGAACCATGCCCTCTGAAGTATTGGTTGCGAAGGAGTCGGGAATTATTCATGGTGTTAAGTACTATCCTGCGGGTGCGACCACCAATTCTGATTCAGGAGTGACGGACTTATCTGGCCGTTACGATGTTCTTGAAGCAATGATGAAGCACGGTATGCCGTTGTTGCTTCATGGGGAAGTCACTGATAAGCACGTTGACGTATTCGATAGGGAAAAGGTATTTCTTGATGTCGTTTTATCTACCGTGGTCAAGAGATTCCCGGAGCTTAAGATTGTTCTAGAACACATTACTACAGCTGACTCGGTACAATTCGTTGACTCTTGTTCTGATAAGGTTGCGGCGACGATTACTGCGCATCATTTGTTGCTCAATCGGAGTGACTTATTTTCTGGCGGAATTCGGCCGCATCACTACTGCTTGCCAATTTTGAAAAGGGAAGAACACCGACTCGCGCTCATCCGTGCAGCTGTTTCCGGCAGCCCTAAATATTTTCTAGGTACGGACAGTGCGCCCCATGAAAAACATACGAAAGAGGCTGCTTGTGGATGTGCTGGGGTATACACCGCGCATGCGGCCCTTGAATTATATGCGGCAGCTTTTGATTCGGTGGGTGCAATCGACAAATTAGAAAAATTTACGTCAGCTTTCGGCGCAAAGTTTTATGGATTGCCGCTAAATGTTGGGCAGATTAGGTTGCTACGTAAGAGGCAAGAGGTTTTGCCGCAATATAGCTACCCAGGTGGTAGCATTGTTCCATTTCGCGCGGGTGAAACTCTTGATTGGAGTATTTCAACTGATTAGCTGAACGAAAAGCCCTATTAACATATTGATCTTTCTATTATGATGTCCTTGGAAGTTAGTCGGGCAATCGCTGCATAGTCTGTGATTTGTAGAGGAAAGTCCGGGCTCCAAAGAGCGGGGTGCCGGTTAATAGCCGGACGTTGTGAAGCGATGGACAGTGCAACAGAAAGTATACCGCCTCGAACCTCTGGTTTGGGGTAAGGGTGAAAAGGTGAGGTAAGAGCTCACCGCAACCTTGGCAACAAGGTTGGCAGTGTAAACCCCACCCGGAGCAAGACCAAATAGGGGGACTTTGGCGTGGCTCGCGTCGTCCTCGGGTAGGTCGCTAGAATCAAGGGGTAACTTTTGATCCAGATGAATGATTGCCTCTCGACGTTTCGTCGAAAGACAGAACCCGGCTTATAGACTGACTTCCAAGTTTTTTCTTAGGCCGTCCTCATTGGACGCCGTCTAAACACGTCTCCCCACGTCCTAAGTGTACGTTTTTATTGAGGTACTTACTTGACCCGGATCGTTATTTGTCATAATGTGGGTAAATGTAGAAAAATGTGGGAAAAATAGGGGTACTTCTACTCTATAAGAGTTAGGTGAGCTTATGTTTCAAGGAGTCGTGGGGATTAACCTGGATGTCAAGGGGCGTTTGGCTATTCCGACCAAGCATCGGGAGCAATTAACGTCTGGACAAAGAGATAAGTTAATCCTTACTTCACACCCGCACCGATGCTTGCTTTTATATCCTGTAGAAGCATGGAATCCCATTCGAGCGCAAATCATGACCTTCTCAAGCTTTGATCCAAAACTAAGTCTTTGGAAGCGATTGTTAGTTGGTTTTGCCGAGGAGATGGAGCTAGATAACGCGGGAAGAGTTTTGATCTCGGCCTCGCAGCGTCAGTTTGCGGGATTGGAAAAACGCGTGATGCTTGTTGGTCAGGGAAGTCATTTTGAATTATGGAGTGAGTCTTCTTGGGACAAGCAGATTTCGCAGTTTGACGATGGGCCCACTAGTCCGCCACCTGGAATGGAAAATTTTGCGCTCTGAACCTAGTGATCGTCGCGAAACCTTTTGTCAGCTGGGTAGTGCGCTACATGTTCCCGTGCTGTTACTCGAGGCGATCGAGTCATTGAATATTAAACCTGAGGGAATTTATGTGGACGGGACGTTTGGCCGAGGTGGGCATGCCAAAGAGATACTTAAAAAATTGAAAGGCGACGGCCTGTTGGTTGCAATCGATAAGGACCCGCAAGCTATTGCTGAAGGAGAGAAGTTTGAGTCTAACAACTTTAGAATTGTGCAAGGTACATTCGCAGATATCAAAAACATCCTTGCCCAAATTGGAATTAAGCAAGTAGATGGAATTTTATTAGATTTAGGAGTTTCGTCACCGCAGTTAGATACGGCGGGTCGGGGTTTCAGTTTTGCGCTCGATGGCCCTTTAGATATGAGGATGGACACCAACTCTGGGATGACGGCAGAGGAGTGGATCAACACGGCAGCAGAGTCCGAAATTATACGTATTCTCAGAATCTATGGAGAAGAGCGATTTGCGCCAAGAATTGCAAAATTTATTGTTGCAGCAAGAGCCCTCGAGAGATTGAGTACGACGCGGCAATTAGGACACGTTGTGGAGCGTGCGATACCTAAAAAATTTCAATCTTCAAAAAACCCGGCAACCAAGACTTATCAAGCGATTCGAATTCATCTCAATCGAGAGATGGAGGATTTAGACCATTTCTTAAGTCAAGTAACGTCTATTTTGTTGGGTGGTGCGCGTCTCGTCATCATCAGTTTCCACTCCCTAGAAGATCGCAAGGTAAAGCATTTCTTTGCCAGAGAGTCGCAATCGAATGTTCCTGATCGCATGCCGATTAGAGAGGTTGACTTACCCAAGCCGCTCTTGAAAGTTATGGGAAAGGCGGTGCGCCCATCCATTTTGGAAATTGATCGTAATCCGCGTTCTCGCAGCGCTACGATGAGAGTGGCGGAGAGGTGCGTTTCGTGAAATTAAGTTTATTTCTTTTTGCGCTGCTAATTATCTCTGCTCTTTCATTGGTGACGGCAAGGCACGACACTCGGAAATTGGTAAGTGAACTTGAAATTGAAAAAAATAAAGCATTAAAAATTCGACAGGAGTACGCGAGACTGGTTATAGAAAAGAGCACCCTCGCTGCGCCAGCAAGGATTGAGCGGCTAGCAATTAAAAAGCTCGGTATGAAGTACCCTAAATCAGAAGACACTGTTTTACTTCCTCCCCCTCCCCCTCCCGCGCGTGCTGATCAATGACGCCTAAACCCCAGTTAGCACTAAATATCCGTTTACCAGTTTGGAGAGCGCGCCTGCTGGTAACGCTGATGTTTTTGGGATTTATGGCACTAGCCGCGCGGGCTCTTTACGTTCAGGCTATCAATAACGATTTTTTACAAGCCGAGGCGGCGAAGCGCTATTCAAGAACGCCAGATCTCATTGCGAATCGAGGGCCAATTACCGATAGAAATGGACAAGCATTAGCGATTAGCACGGCAGTCGAGATAATCGCTGCAGATCCCACCCGTGTGGCTTTTGACAAGATTCCGGCTGAAAAACTCGATCAGCTCTCGAAATTATTGAGTATGGACGTTAAGGATATCCAGCATAAGTTGTCGCAAAAGAAACGATATGTAGAGTTAAAAAAACAAACTACACCGAACATAGCTGCGCAAGTGATGTCACTTAAAATACCTGGCGTGAGAATAGAAACGAAATATAAAAGGTATTACCCAAGCGGTGAGGCGATGGCGCAGTTGCTGGGTTTTACGAATAATGATCAAAAAGGGATAGAGGGTTTAGAGAAGTCCTACCAAGAGACTCTTGCAGGCAAATCGGGTAGTCGTCGGGTCACACAGAACAACAAAGCTCAGGTGGTTGATGAAGTCACGATCATCAGTGCGGTCAAAAACGGTACTGAGCTAGAACTTTCAATTGACCAAACGCTACAGTATTTGGCGTTTTCAGGGGCGAAAAATGCAGTACTCGAGCATGACGCAAAATCTGCAAGCGTTGTTATTTTAGATGTCGTAACAGGCGAGATTTTAGCAGTTGCGAATTGGCCTAGCTTCAATCCCAACAATCGTTCAACCTTTAAACCTGCTGAAGTACGTAATCGCGCCATCACCGATCAATTCGAGCCGGGGTCAACTATAAAGCCGTTCACCATTGCTGCCGCCCTCGAGGGAAGATTCGTAACACCCGACACATTAATTGACATTGAGGATGGCAGCTTGCGCATAGGTAATCGTACGATAAAAGATACGCACCCAGAGAAGAGCCTGCTGACTGTGACAGACATTATCCAACAATCTTCGAACGTCGGAACGGCGAAGATTGCGCGCAAGATGAAAGCGGATGATTTATGGGAGGTCTTGTCACAATCTGGGTTTGGTCAGCCTCCAAGGCTTCGTTTTCCTGGGAGTGCCTCGGGTTCTTTAAGGGCACCAAAAAACTGGAAAGCAATTGAGCAAGCAACCATCTCTTATGGGATGGGTATTTCGGTGAGCCTGCTCCAGTTGGCGCGTGCTTACTCAATTTTTGCTCGGAATGGTATGTTGGTTCCAATCACATTCGAGAAGCGAACTCAGGCGGCAAAGGGTACCCGTGTCATCTCTGAACATACCGCGCAAGCAGTACTTCAAATGCTTGAGAAGGTGACTCATGATGGCGGTACAGGAGGAAGTGCTGCCATTCCGGGTTATCGAGTGGCTGGAAAAACAGGTACCGCGAAAGTAGCATCCGAGGGTTCATATGCGGACGGTAAATATCGGTCTTCATTTGTGGGCATTGCTCCAGTGTCTAATCCGCGTTTGATTGTAGCGGTTGTGGTTGAGGAGCCGAGTCATGGGGCATATTACGGTAGTTTGGTGGCCGCTCCAGTTTTCCGAAAGGTTATGGAGGAGGCGCTAAAGACGCTAGGAATAAAACCCGATGCCCTTATCAAAGGGCAAGAGGCAAAAAGGAATGCGTTGCAAGGACCAGTATGAACGTATCTTCCTTTGAGCGCTTTGTTCAATCTGGATTATCCGCACTACCCAATCATCAATACGACGAGTTTAGGCAACGACTACATAAGCTTGGTGTTGTGCCATTAGGATTGTCAAATGACAGTCGATCAACCCAAATGGGAGATCTTTTTTTCGCCTACCCTGGTTCTAATCAAGACGGACGCATCCACATAGCCGAGGCTATAAAACAAGGTTGTTCGGTGGTCGTTTGGGAGCAGGACGGATGGATTTGGAATTCAAACCTTAAAGTACCGAATCTCGAGTGGAGGAATGTCAGAGGGTTGATGGGTCAATTTGCGGCAAATTTTTTTGGCGACCCAACATCTGATCTCCACATTTTTGGTGTGACAGGCACAAATGGAAAAACTTCCTGCGCTAATTGGCTTGCTGAGGCATTATTTTTGTTAGGGCGTCAGAGCGCATGTATAGGAACGCTTGGCTCTAGAGTTTTAAACAAAAAGGTTGAGTCGGGTCTTCATCAAGTTCGGACAACGCCGGATGCTATTTCAATGCAGCGTACTTTTCGTGAGCTTCGCGCAATGGGCGTATCTTGCGTCGCCATAGAGGCCTCATCTCATGCCTTGACACAAAATAGACTTGATGGGACAAAGATTGATACCGCGCTTTTTACCAACTTATCTCATGATCACCTCGACTACCACGGTACCTTAGAGAATTATGCAAAGGCCAAAGCGCAATTGTTTATGTGCAGTAGTGTAACGCATGCCGTTATTAATATTGATGACGATTTTGGTATGCTTCTGGCAAACACACTCAGACGCCATGATAAGGGTGTGGTCACATACAGCTGTCTGAGTGCGAAGGCCGATATACATGCTACTAACCTGAAAATGAGCCTCCAAGGGTCATCGTTTTATGTAGAGACCCTATGGGGTTCAAGAGCGATAGAGTCTTCCATCATTGGCGCGTTTAATATCAGTAATCTACTGGCAGTATTGGGAGCTCTTGTGTGTTCAGGCGAGAGCTTTGATCGCGTGTGTGACGCTATCGGCGGCTTAAAGCATCCTGAAGGTCGATTGCAGCGAGTTGGGCAAGGATGCGATCGATTTGTATACGTTGACTATGCCCATACACCTGATGCGTTACGAAGAGTGCTTAGTACCTTGAGAGCATTGATTCGAGCCGATGCGCGTGTGATTACTGTTTTTGGTGCGGGGGGCGATAGAGATAAGGATAAAAGACCCGGAATGGGAGATGCCGTACTGGAGTTTTCTGACATCGCCATATTGACGACCGATAATCCTCGTGACGAAACGCCCGAAGAGATTTGTGACCAAATAATTTGTGGTAGAGAGGGCCAATTTATCGTTGAGTTGGATCGCCGGGTTGCGATTAGTCGCGCAATTGAACTATCAAATGAGGTAGACGTTGTGCTTATTGCTGGAAAGGGTCATGAAACATTTCAAGAGATTTCTGGCAATAAGATTCCTTTTAGTGATCATCTTGTCGCTGAAGAGTGCTTGAACACATTATGGCCTAGGCCTAATACGTTGCAGGATTCCTTGAGTGTTTAAGGTCAGTGACTACGCTAGGGATACTGGAACTCATCTCATAGGTGATCCCTCAGCTGCAGTATTGAGAGTTTCTACTGATAGCCGTGCTATTAGAAAAGGTGACTTATATGTTGCATTAAAAGGCCCCAATTTTGATGGTCATGATTTCGTTAAAGAAGCTTTCAATCAAGGAGCTTCAGCGTGCATGGTGTCGCAAGATTCCTGTCAGTATGTATTGCAGGGCTCAGAAGCCTGCATCATTACCGAGGACACTCGTCAGGGTTTATGGGCGTTGTCTCGTTGGTGGAGAGATAAATTTAGCGAACACATCAAGGTCGTTGGCGTCACCGGTAGTAATGGGAAAACGACGGTCAAAGAGATGATCGCTGATATTCTCCGCGTGCAGGTTGATCCGGATAAAGTTCTTGCAACTAAGGGGAATTTCAATAATGAAATTGGTGTGCCCCACACTCTTTTAGAGCTAAATAGTGGCCATGCATTTGCCGTGGTTGAAATGGGGATGAATCACCTAGGGGAATTAGAGCGTTTAACAAATATCGTACGGCCTGATGTGGCAGTTATTACTAATATTGGAACTGCTCACATCGGTGAGCTTGGTTCGCAGGATGCTATTGCTGAGGCGAAATCAGAGGTTATCGTAGGGCTGTCTGATGGTGGGGTGCTCATTGTGGAGGCTGATGGTCAGTATGCTGACTATCTGATCGGGCAGTATCAACGTGGCTCTGTCATTACTTTTGGTGAAACGGCTAATTCTCTTTTGTGCGGAAAGTTGTATCAGTCCTCTGGGCACAGTGTTTTGCAAATTCAATATGACGGACGTGTCATTGATGTTAATTGGCATGTTCGCGGTAAGCACAATGTCTTAAATTCGCTTGCCGCAGCGGCTACTGCGATTGCTTTGGGCGTTTCTGACTCGTCGATCAAAATTGGGCTGGAGTCTTTTGGGGGGGTTAAGGGTCGGCTCGAGACAACCCGGTTGAATTCAGGCGACATCCTTATCAACGATACCTATAACGCGAACTTTGATTCGGTTTGTCGCGCATTGGAACATTTAGCAACGGAGTCCGGAAAAAAAATTGTTGTACTAGGAGATATGGGTGAGCTCGGGGAATTCGGACCTGCTTTGCACCACCAAGTTGGTGAATTTGCGAAAAGTCTAGGTATCAATGTTCTCCTCAGTATCGGCGAACTTTCAAAAAAGGCCGTTATAAGTTTTGGTGTGGGCGGCGTTCATCACGAATCTCGGGACGCTTTATTGATTCAGTTGAGGTCTGAGTTAGATGGCCGGTCATCTGTTTTGGTAAAGGGTTCTCGATTTATGAAAATGGAATTTTTTTGTGACGCATTAGCTGTCGATCAGATGAATCATTAAAGGAAATTGAGTGTTATTATTTTTAGCGCTATACCTAGAAAGATACTCTAGTATCTTCAACGTTTTTTCCTATATCACGTTACGGTCGATCATGGCGGCGCTAACAGCGCTAGTGATCTCATTCATTGTAGGTCCACGAATGATCAAAAAGTTGACGGATTATAAGATTGGCCAAACGATTAGGATCGATGGCCCTATAACTCACGAAGTTAAAACGGGGACACCTACCATGGGAGGAGCCCTCATATTGGTCGCTATAGCCATCACGACGCTTCTTTGGGCGGATTTGACTAACCAATGGGTATGGGTGGTTTTGCTCGTGACAGTTTCTTTTGGAATCATTGGCTTGATTGATGACTACCGAAAGGTTGTGCTGCGAAGTCCCTATGGTCTTTCTGCACTGAATAAGTTTGCCTATCAGTCGGCCGTGGCTCTGATCGCTGCGCTGTATTTAGCGAATGCTACAGAGCTTGGTATGCAAACAACTTTAATATTGCCTTTTTTGAAAAATGTTGCGATTCCCCTGGGTACATTGGGCTTTATTGTTCTGAGCCTTTTAGTCATTGTAGGCAGCAGTAATGCTGTTAATTTGACAGATGGACTCGATGGCCTTGCGATCATGCCTGCCGTAATGATCGCAAGTGCGCTTGCAATTTTTGCTTACATTGTCGGTCATGCGGATTTCTCACGCTATCTTGGTTTTCCATATATTCCCGGGACGGGAGAGTTAGCAATTTTTTGTGCGGCTCTGGCAGGATCCGGCTTAGCGTTTCTCTGGTTCAATGCCTACCCCGCAGAGGTATTTATGGGGGATGTTGGAGCGTTAGCAATTGGTGCCGCTCTTGGTGTTGTGGCAGTGATTGTAAGACAAGAAATTGTTTTGTTCATTATGGGTGGAGTGTTCGTTGTAGAAACTCTGTCTGTGGTGATTCAAGTGGTCTCTTTCAAATTAACAGGTCGAAGAGTTTTCCGCATGGCACCCCTGCATCATCACTTTGAGCTCAAAGGCTGGAAGGAGAATCAAGTAGTTGTTCGTTTTTGGATTATCACGATGATGTTGATATTGATTGGACTTTCAACGTTGAAGTTAAGATAGGAATTGTTGGATTTTTAGGCATATGATGAGTCGACCCGTTGATCAATTGAGTAAGGACGTGTTTTCCTCACTTAAGGACAAAGTTGCCCTTGTTCTAGGATCTGGGGCCACAGGTGTGTCGGTCGTGCGTTGGTTGATTTCAAAGGGAGTCATAGTTGTACTTGCAGACTCCCGAGACAATGCTCCAGGTGTTTGTCTTTTGAAAAGAGATTTTCCCGAAATTACTCTTCGAACTGGGCCATTTTCAGACCAGCTTTTTGCAGATATCGATTTGGTTGTTGTTAGCCCTGGAGTGCCAACGGAGACGCTTCCTCTGGAGAGACTTAAAAATGCAGCGATACCAGTAATTGGAGATATTGAAATTTTTATCCGCGAGAATATCAGTCGGTTTAAAGCCAAAGTGATCGCAATTACAGGAACTAATGGAAAAAGTACCGTAACCCGCATGGTAGAGCGAATTCTCCAGTCGTGCGGTCTTGATGCGGTTGCGGTTGGAAATATTGGCCTCCCTGTTCTTGATGTTTTGACACAAGTAGTCAAAGGGGATAGGGCGCTTCCTGATGTTTTTGTAATGGAGATATCTAGTTTTCAGATTGATACGATGTGTTCATTCGTATTTGATGCTGTGGTCGTGCTTAATATTTCTGAGGATCATTTGGATCGCTATCCGGATTTTGAGGCGTATACCGCTTCAAAATATCGCATATATTCAGGTTCTGGAGTGAGAGTAGTTAATCGCGATGATCCTATTGTTTTTGGTGCGGTTCCGATGTCGGATTCAAGTGTTACATTTGGATTAAGTCGTCCTAATTGTGATCGAGATTGGGGAGTTGATCAGGTTGACGGGGATCAGTGGTTGGTGTGTGGGGCGCAGAAGATTTGCCGAGCTGACAGACTGAAAGTGTCTGGATCTCATAACGTAAGTAATGCGTTGGCTGCTCTAGCCTTGTCGAGTACGGTTTTGCCTCGACGTGAGGGTCTGGCGAGCGGACTACTTTCTTATGAAGGCTTGGATCATCGCATGCAGTGGGTTGCCGATGTGGGAGGAGTTCGCTTTTACAATGACTCAAAGGCTACAAACATAGGGGCCACGTTGGCTGCGATTTCTGGTTTGTCAGCGCCTTGTGTTCTAATTCTTGGCGGAGATTCGAAAAAACAAAATTTTGCCCCCTTGGTTGAGGCTGTTTGCAAAAAAACAAGAGCGGTTGTTTTAATGGGTAAAGATGCGCATTTGATTAAGCATGCGTTAAGGGACGCTGGTGCGCAAATCTTCGATGCGGCAACCATGATGGATGCAGTTCGACTCTCGGCTGAAATGGCTGAAGCCGGAGATATTGTTTTATTATCCCCAGGGTGTGCAAGTTTTGATATGTTTGAAAGTTATGCGCATCGTGGGGACATGTTTGTGCATGCAGTCAGGAGCTTGAGTTAATGTTGTTTGATTTGGTGAATTGGTCAAAAAAAACTCAAAAGAGCATGTCTTATGATTTTGATTTAGTTTTGTTTTGGGTAACGGCAGGGTTGCTTGGCTTGGGGGTTGTCATGGTGTATTCCTCATCTATAGCCATTGCTGATAACTCTGTTTTGGTTGGCGGAAGCCCATATAGATTTCTTATTCGACATATATTCTCATTGGCTGTTGGAGTGATGTTAGCTCTTATGGCGACGCAAATTCCATTGAGATATTGGGAGGGGATAGCGCCAGTTTTGTTTGTAATAGGTGTCGTCATGCTTCTTCTCGTACTCATTCCCTGGATAGGTCATGAGGTAAAAGGTAGCAGTCGTTGGTTTCGTTTTGCGGGCTTTAGTTTCCAGCCTTCTGAATTGATGAAATTAGCTGTAGTAATTTATGCGGCGGATTACACAATCAGGAAGGGTGTGCATATGTCTAGTTTTAAACGTGGTTTTTTACCCTTGTTTGGTGTGATGGTTTTAACAGGATTTCTCCTTATGCGAGAGCCGGATTTCGGTGCGTTGGTGGTGATTACTGCGATTGCGATGGGTGTGCTTTTTCTCGGAGGAATGAACTGGAAGTTGTTTGCAGTTTTGGGGTTGCTTTTGTGTGTAGCATTTGTCGGTTTGATTATTATGTCGGAATATCGTACGGCGCGTGTTTTTGGATTTATAAATCCTTGCGTCAACGATCCCTATAAAGCTGGTTATCAACTCTGTAATTCACTTATGGCGTTTGCAGAAGGGGGGTTCTTCGGTGCGGGCCTCGGTCACAGTATTCATAAGTTATATTACTTGCCTGATCCTCACACGGATTTTATTCTTGCGATAATCGGTGAGGAACTGGGTTTTGTTGGGGTAGCAGTAACTGTGGCGGCTTTTGGATGGTTAATCCTAAGAATGATTGTGATCGGTAATCAGGCTGCTCGTTTAGAGCGGTATTTTTCTGCTTTAGTCGCGCAAGGTATAGCTATTTGGTTTGGTCTTCAGGCTCTGATTAATATGGGTGTTAATCTTGGCGCACTCCCAACAAAGGGCATTACTTTGCCGCTATTATCGTTCGGAGGTAGTGGTTTAATGATGAATTGCTTAGCGATCGGAGTGATCTTCAGAATTGCGTATGAAAATCGGGCCCTCATGAGAGGAGTAAACCTTTGAGTAAACGGGCTCTAATAATGGCAGGAGGCACCGGCGGACATGTGTTCCCTGCTCTTGCGGTTGCCGAGTATCTTGAAAAGAGAAATTGGGATATTTTTTGGCTTGGTGGTACGAGAGGATTGGAAAAACAATTAGTCAAACTAGCTCCTTCTAGAATGCTATTTATTAAGTTTTCTGGGCTAAGAAGGAATGGCATTCTGCGCTGGCTGTTCCTTCCGGTAAACTTGATATTTGCCTGTGCAGAGGTCATCCGATTTTTTAGAAAAATTAAACCTGACGTAGTCGTTGGGTTTGGTGGATACATCAGCGTTCCTGGCGGTATTGCCGCTTTTCTTAACCGTTGTCCGCTAGTCATCCATGAGCAGAATGCGATCCCTGGGCTAGCGAATCGACTGCTTGCTAAAATCAGCACAAAAGTATTGCTTGGTTTTCCGGGATCACTTGGAAGAGGTGTTTACGTCGGCAACCCATTGAGGCTGGGGTTCGAAAATATCCGACCTCCAGAGATTCGATATGGCGAGCGAGAAGGGCGCTTAAGGATCCTTGTTGTTGGAGGTAGTTTAGGGGCTAAAAAGCTCAATGAAACCCTGCCAGTTACGATTTCTCAGATGGACAAAGACAATCGACCACACGTTGTTCATCAGGTGGGACGGTCCAATTTGACGGAACTACAAAAGTTATACGATCAATTAGGGGTTGAAGCTACTTTGTCTGAGTTCATAGAAGATATGCCTTTCGCTTATTCACAAGCGGACTTAGTCATCTCGCGTGCCGGAGCGTTATCGGTTTCTGAGATCTCTGCTGTCGGGGTCGCTAGTATCCTTGTGCCTTATCCGTTTGCTGTCGATGACCATCAAACAAAGAATAGTGAGTTTTTGGAAAAACTTGGGGCTGCGATTATCATTGATGAGGCTACAATTTCTCCAGATTTATTGGCCAGATACTTAGTGAAGCTCAATCGCACCGAACTCATGATGATGGGGGTAAAGGCCAGAATGGGGAGCGAGCAGGGGGCATCAACTTCCGTAGGGCAACACATAGAGGATTTAGTTCTGTGAAATATAAGGTCAAGTCGATACACTTTGTGGGCATCGGTGGTGTCGGGATGAGCGGGATTGCTGAAGTTTTATCTAATCTCGGCTATGTAGTATCTGGATCTGATTTACGAGAATCACCCGCTGTAATACGATTAAGAGCCTTGGGCATTGTGATCGTCATTGGGCACAGTCTTGAGAATGTGAGTAATGTAGATGTTTTAGTTACATCTTCAGCCATTGATACCCAAAACCCTGAGGTTATCGAGGCAAAGCGCAGAAGAATCCCCGTCGTCCCAAGGGCGATGATGCTCGCGGAATTGATGCGATTCAAGCAAGGCATTGCCATCGCAGGCACTCATGGCAAGACGACGACTACAAGCTTGGTGGCAAGTGTTTTGGCAGAGTCAGGTATGGATCCAACTTATGTTATCGGTGGTCGACTTGCGTCTGCAGGAACTAATGCACGCTTAGGTGAGGGTGATTTTATTGTTGTTGAGGCTGATGAATCTGATGCATCATTCCTGCTCCTGCAGCCAGTAATTTGTGTTGTGACAAATATTGATCGTGATCATCTTGAGGCATACGACCATGATTATGAGCGTCTCAAACAAGCGTTCTTGGATTTTATTTCCCGTATTCCGTTTTACGGAACTGCTGTGTTATGCCTAGATGATCCTGGTATTAAAGAGATCTTGCCCGGTTTATCTAGGCATTTCATCACCTACGGTTTTGATAGAGAGGCGCAAATCAGGTCTGGCGTGCCTAAGCGAGTAGACGGAAAAATGTGTTTTACGGTTGAGCGAAATTTAGGGCCTAAACTTTACCCCCCACTGAAGATTCGTTTGAACTGTTTGGGTCATCATAACGTACTGAACAGCCTTGCTGCAATTGCTCTGGCGACAGAGTTGGGTGTTAGTGATGATGTTATTTGTCTTGCGCTGGAGTCATTTCAAGGCGTCGGGCGGAGGATGGAGAGCTATGGTAGCCTCACAATCAACGAGAAGGAGGTGACGCTATATGATGATTATGGTCATCATCCGAACGAGGTTGAGCCTACGTTGGCAGCAATCCGAGAGGCTTATCCGAACAATCGGTTGGTGCTCGTGTTCCAACCGCATCGATATACGCGCACTAGGGACTGCTTTGACGACTTTGTCAGAGTGTTGAGTAAAGCTGACGTGCTGATTCTTACCGATATCTATGCTGCGGGTGAGCTTCCTATTGTTGGAGTCGATAGTTCTGGAATTGCCAGGTCGATCAGAATGTTTTCCGACTTGAATCCGGTTTGTGTTCCGGGCGTTGAGGATGCTGGTCAGCTGCTCGTAGAGTTAGTTGAAGATGGCGACCTTGTTATCACTATGGGTGCGGGTACGATTGGTTCTCTTGCTGCAAGTATAGTGGCTAATAGCGAACGGTTAAAATGTGTCCAACGGAGCGAGACCTAGACTCTAGATATGAATCCTCAGGCGACATTATTAGAGAATATACCAATGAGTCGGCAGACCGCTTGGCGAGCTGGGGGGGCGGCAAGATTTGGTTATGCGCCTTCGTCTGAAGAGGACCTTTCGTTATTCCTTGGGCGGCATTCTTTTCCTGATCTGCCTATCGTGTTTGTTGGGCTTGGAAGTAATCTGCTTATTCGTGATGGAGGTCTTGCGGCGCTTGTCGTGTTTACGCATCGAGGACTTTCCGAGTTATCTATTTCGGGTTACGGAGTAGAGGCTTTGTTCTATGCTAGCTCAGGAGTGGCGCTACCCAAATTGGCTCGGTTTTCCGCGAATAAGGGTTTTGAGGGCGGAGAGTTTATGGCTGGTATTCCTGGCTCTGTAGGTGGTGCGTTGGCAATGAACGCGGGTTGTTATGGCTCAGAGACTTGGGATTGCGTTCAACGAGTGAGGACTATCGCACTGAATGGAGAGATAAAAGAAAGGACCCCTTTAGACTATTTAGTGAGTTATCGAAAGGTCAGTCCAAAGTTTGAAGAAAAAGAGTTTTTCATTGGTGCTTGGTTTAGCTTTACCGCGGGTGATGGCCAGAAGTCTAGAGCTAGAATCAGCGAACTTTTGAGGCGAAGAGTTCGAGAGCAACCATTGAGCAAACCAAACTCTGGCTCTGTATTTAGGAATCCCGATGGAGATTTTGCAGCAAGACTCATTGAAAGTAATGGGTTAAAAGGTCGTTCTAACGGCGCGGCTGTAGTCTCCGATAAGCACGCTAATTTCATCATTAATAATGGTGGGGCAAATGCGAAAAACATTGAAGATTTGATCTTTGAAGTTCAATCTGAAGTGGAACTTAAATCAGGCATTCGATTGAAAAGAGAGGTTCATATTATGGGAGACCATTGTTGATTAACGCTAAGGCGATGGGGGTAGTGGGAGTTCTCTGCGGCGGTAGCTCTTCAGAGCGAGAGGTTTCTCTTAATTCTGGAACTGCTGTTTACGAAGCTTTAATCAGTCAAAGCATCGACGCGAAGTTGATTGATACGGCTCAGGATGGAGCCATAGATTTGCTGACTTCAAAGATAGATAGAGCAATGATAATGTTGCATGGACGAGGCGGTGAGGATGGCGCCATCCAGGGATTACTTAAGACTTTAGATATCCCATACTCGGGTAGCCGCGTTTCAGCGTGTGCGCTCGCAATGGATAAATGGCGATCTAAACTGATATTTCAGGGTTGTGGTGTTCCTACGCCAAGTTTTTCATTGGTGCGAACGGTTGAGGAGTTATTGACAGTTATTGTAGATTTGGGGCTACCGTTAGTGGTAAAGCCGTCTCGAGAAGGATCTACGATTGGTATCACCAAGATCACACGAATACAAGATGCTAAAGCGGCATTTGATCTAGCTAGAAAATATGATGCCACAGTAATTGCTGAACAATTTATAGATGGTGATGAATTAACGGTAGCGGTGTTAAATGGAGAGCCTTTACCTGTAGTTCGAATTGTGGCTCTAAATAACAATTATGATTATCAAGCCAAATACCATTCGGAGGAAACGAAGTATTTTTGTCCTTCTGGATTGGACCCCAGTATTGTCCGTAACACACAGAATATTGCGATGAGGGCTTTTGAGGTTCTGGGTTGTTCGGGTTGGGGCAGGGTTGACGTGATGCTCGATCGAGCTGGATTGCCTTGGGTTTTAGAGGTCAATGCGGTTCCTGGAATGACTGGACATAGTTTAGTGCCTATGGCCGCGCTAGAATCCGGCCTAACCTTTGAACAATTAGTTCTTGAAATCTTGAGGGGCTGCGATGTGGCATAACTATAGAGCATTAAACAAGATTAGCTATGGGTTATTGCTCCTTTTGTGCTTGTATCTTTGTCAAGCTGTCTTTAATGCGGGTGTTAATTTAGAGTTTTTTCAGGTAAGTCGTATCAACTTCATTGGTGATATCGATCATGTTTCGCGTGAACAGTTAGAATCAATTGTCACAAAACGTTTTAAGGGTGGTTTTTTTAATTTGAATTTAAGGGAGGCGAAAGACTCGCTTGAGCGCTTGCCTTGGATTAATACTGTACAAATTAAAAGAATTTGGCCGGATGCTATTGAAGTTTTTGTCACAGAGAAGAATGCAATAGCACGTTGGGAAGGTGGTGGACTTTTGGATGGTTCGGGTAAGCTTTTTGAGGGGGCATTGGATGCAAAGTTACCTATTCTCGAAGGGCCTGATGGGCAGCATATTGCCGTTGTAAGGAAGTATTTAAGCCTGTCGGCAATGCTGGAACCGCATGCAGTTAGGATCGATCGATTACGGTTAACAAAACATCAGTCTTGGTATGGTCGTCTCTCTAGCGGGATTGTGGTTGCTTTTGGGAAAGAAAATGTAGAGTCTCGATTGGAGAGATTCATGAGGTTTTTACCAGATGTTGAGCTGCGGTTTAAACAGCCTGTTAAGTACGCCGATTTAAGATATACGAATGGTTTCGCAGTTAATGCAACCGTTAGTCGGAAGGATGGATCCTAAATATGAAAAATATTGATTGGGCGATAAACGGAGCTAAGGCTAAACCTCAATACGCTGACATTATTGTTGCTCTAGATATTGGTACGTCGAAGATAGCCGCGGTTGTTGCTGAGCTTAGGGAAGATGGCCAATACGAGATCATTGGACTTGGGAGCTCTACGTCTCAAGGGATGAAAAAAGGCGTTGTTGTCAATATAGAGTCTACGGTGAATGCAATTCAGCGTGCGGTTGAAGAGGCAGAGCTGATGGCTGACCGAAAAATCAAACAGGTTTGGACGGGAATTGCTGGTGGCCATATTAAAAGTTTTAACTCTCACGGCATGGTTGCAATTCAGGGTGATGAAGTGACTCAAGTTGATATTGATCGAGTTTTAGAAACTGCTCGGGCGATTCCAATACCCTCGGATCAACAAATTCTCCATGTCCTTAACCAAGAGTTTGCTATTGATGGCCAAGAAGATGTTCGAGAACCTTTAGCTATGTCTGGTATGCGCTTAGAAGTAAAGGTGCATATTGTGACGGGAGCGGTATCGGCCGCGCAAAATATTCTTAAGTGTATACGCCGATGCGGCTTGGAAGTCGGTGAATTAATTTTGCAGCCCTTAGCATCCGCCATGGCGGTGCTGTCTGAGGATGAGAAAGACTTAGGCGTTTGTCTCATTGATATTGGGGGCGGGACAAGTGATATAGCAATTTTTACGCAAGGAGCGATTCGGCATACAGCGGTTATTCCAATCGCTGGCGACCAAGTAACGAGCGATATTGCGATGGCTTTTCGAACGCCGACTAAGGAAGCGGAGGATATTAAGCGACGTTATGGATGCGCTCTGCGTGGACTCGCAGATTCAAGCGAGACCATCGAGGTGCCTAGAGTGGGTGATCGTCCTCCAAAGAGGCTATCGCGACAAATGCTTTCTGAGGTTATCGAGCCTCGGGTGGAGGAATTATATAGCTTGGTTTTGGCGGAAATTAGTAAGAGTGGCTTGGGAGAACTCTTGTCTTCTGGGATTGTAATTACCGGAGGTAGCAGCGGGATGGAAGGGATGGTGGAGCTCGGCGAAGAGGTTCTCCACATGCCTGTTCGGCTTGGCGCGCCGACTTACACTGGCTCTTTGGCGGAGGTTATTCGTAACCCACGTTATTCGACGTCTGCGGGCCTTTTAAGGGCTGGAGTTTTTTATACAGAGAAACAAAAGATAGATCAAATGAAGAACGGCGCAGTGAAAGCGTTAGTATCTAAAACGAAACGCTGGTTTGAGACAAATTTTTGATGATGTAACTAGTTTAAGAAAGAAGTAATTGGTACACTAACGACACGAATTAAGACTGAGGAGTTGTCCATATGTTCGAGATCCTAGATAGCCAATCGCAAGAGGCGGTTATAAAAGTTATCGGAGTTGGCGGCTGCGGCGGTAATGCTGTAGACCATATGATAAAAAGGGGTGTTGACGGTGTTGAATTTATTTCTGCAAATACTGATGCACAGGCGCTATCTCGCAACAAATCTGAACGTACAGTTCAGTTGGGAACTCAAATCACTAAAGGTTTAGGGGCTGGGGCAAATCCAGAGGTTGGGCGGCAAGCAGCCTTAGAGGATCGCGAGGCAATCGCAGAATTAATTGACGGTGCTGATATGGTGTTCCTGACTGCTGGCATGGGTGGGGGGACTGGCACCGGAGCCGCTCCAATCTTTGCTCAAGTCGCTAAGGAGTTAGGTATCTTAACGGTAGCGGTAGTGACTAAACCGTTTGCCTTCGAAGGTAAGCGCGAAAAAATAGCATCTGAGGGATTAGCAGAGCTAACGAAATATGTGGATTCTTTAATTGTCATTCCCAATGATAGATTGATGGCCGTACTTGGGGACGATGTGTCGTTGTTAGATGCATTTGAAGCGGCCAATGACGTGTTATACGGTGCTGTATCTGGTATTGCTGAGGTCATAAAGTGCCCAGGGTTAGTGAATGTTGACTTCGCTGATGTGAAAACTGTTATGTCGGAGATGGGTATGGCCATGATGGGGTCGCATATGGCTTCTGGGGATGATCGAGCAAAAAGAGCTGCGGAAGGTGCTGTTGCAAGCCCCTTATTAGAGGGTGTCGATCTGCATGGTGCGAGAGGTGTCCTGGTTAACATCACTTCTGGTAAGAATCTGAAGATGAAGGAAGTTAACGAGGTCATGGCAACGATTAGAAAATTTACCGCTGAGGATGCGACCATTATTGTTGGCACGGTTATTGATGAAGGTTTAGATAATGATTTACGAGTCACGATTGTGGCTACTGGAATTGGTGGTGGTGAAAGCAGGGCAAGGGTTATGCCCGTTTCTTTGGTAAGAAACGGCACGTATAATGACGTTTTAGAAGATGTGATGCGTGAAGATCCAGATACGCCAGCAGTAATTAGAAGAAGAGGACGTCAAGCGGCTGTAACTGCGCTGCGACAGACTGGGGTTGAAGATTTGGACATACCGGCTTTTTTGCGCCATCAAGCCGATTGAAGTATTCGAGATTAAGGTCATCTGGGTGCTTACAATGGATTTGCCTGAATTTTTGATATCATGGTCAAAAGATTAGAACTTAGAATTCGTCCGCAAGCCTAACAATGTCATCTGTCTTTTTTGAGCTTGTATTGATTAAACTTACTAACCGAAGATGATCTATCAACGCACTTTAAAGAATTTAGTTAAAGCCACGGGTATCGGTTTACATACGGGGAAAACGGTTACGCTCACGCTCCGTTCAGCTGCGCCAAATACAGGCGTTGTGTTCAGGCGCATCGATCTAAACCCAGTTGTAGACATTAAGGCAGATCCATTTTTCGTGGTCGATACCCGTCTTTCCTCATGCCTCGAGTATCAAGGGGTTAAAGTTCAAACTGTAGAGCACTTGATGTCCGCATTGTGTGGCTTGGGAATCGATAACGTATATGTTGATTTAACCGCGGCTGAAGTCCCTATCATGGATGGATCCGCATCACCTTTTGTTTTCTTGATTCAATCAGCGGGAATTGAGCAACAGTCAGCACTGAAGAGATTCATCCGCATTAAGAGTGATATTCGTGTTGATGACGGTGATAAGTGGGTTTCTTTTTCGCCATATAATGGATTCAAAATTGATTTCACTATTGATTTTAAGCACCCAGCATTTGCTGATAAAAATAGATCAGTTTCATTGGACTTCCAAACTACTTCGTATGTGAAAGAAATCAGCCGTGCGAGAACTTTTGGATTCACGCAGGATGTTGAAATGTTGCGTTCCCAGGGATTGGCACTCGGCGGAAGTTTTGAAAACGCTATTGTGATGGATAAATATCGAATACTGAACGCAGATGGGTTGAGGTATGACGATGAGTTCGTTAAGCATAAAGCACTTGATGCTATTGGCGATCTATATTTGCTGGGGAGGCCTTTAATTGGTGCGTTTTCAGCTCATAAATCTGGTCATGAGTTGAACAATAAGTTACTGCGTAAGTTAGTAGAGAATGAGTCTGCTTGGGAGCAAGTCGAATTTCTACAAAAAGATAATCTACCGGGATTTTTGCACTCCAACTTACAGGGGGCCTGACTACAATTTAAGTAATTTTTTCCTCATCTCGTCAATGAATCCCAAGGTACTCTGCGTGTGATTTAACGTCTTTCGTTTCCCTTTAGGCATAGAGCTTGCGTTAGGCGTCACTTTAATCTCAATTGTCTCAACCATTTCACATCCTTTCTTATTCTGAATGTGGTGGAGTACCGTAGGTGACATTTGCCTGATTTTCGCACCAATGATCTGGGTACCAGTAAAAATAGTTAATGTTTTTGGTGTGGCTAAAACAATCTCCACTTTATTTTGAATATTTTTGGGGAGAATTACTCCAATCTCTGCTCGCACGATTTCCATGGTGTCGATTTGACGCTGCAGGCGCGTCAGGTCTGAATGGTTTTTAATAATATTGGCAATATTCGTATTTTTTGGCATAAACAATGTCTTGCAGGATTAATTTTTAATGCCAATTAAGTTCAATATGTAAGGTTAGCCTTGACCGATTAAAATCCTTTGAATCTAATTGTTATACCGCACCACGTGTTAGACTAACAGGTTTAAGTAAACTATTTCGCTAAGGCGACTTTGATGATTTCTAAAGTGCTCAAAAAGATATTCGGTAGCCGTAACGACCGATTATTGAAGACTTACCAAAAGACAATTCGGCGGATAAACGAAATTGAGGATGAGTTGGCCGCTCTTTCTGACGAGGAACTCAAAAGCAAGACGCTTGAGTTTAAGCGGCGTCTGGATTCGGGAGAAGTCTTAGATGACATTTTGCCTGATGCATTTGCTGTTGTTAGAGAGGCAAGTAAGCGTGTTTTGGAATTGAGGCACTTCGATGCTCAGCTCTTAGGTGGAATAGCACTTCATCAGGGGAAAATATCTGAAATGCGCACTGGTGAGGGCAAAACATTAGTAGCAACGTTACCGGCCTATCTTAATGCCTTATCAGGTTCGCCCGTTCATGTGATTACTGTTAATGATTATTTGGCTAATCGAGATGCCAGCTGGATGGGTAAGGTTTTTGAATTTCTCGGTATGACAGTTGGCGTTAATCTATCAGGTCAGGACCATGAGCAGAAACAGTTAGCCTATGCGGCAGATATAACTTACGGTACGAATAACGAATTTGGCTTTGATTACCTTCGAGACAATATGGTCTTTAAAAAGACGGATAAAGTTCAGAGGGACTTGTCGTTCGCCATTGTTGACGAAGTCGATTCGATATTGATTGATGAGGCGCGAACACCGCTGATTATTTCAGGCCAAGCTGATGACAATAGAGAGCTCTATCTTAAAGTAAACTCAATCGCATCAAAGTTAAAAAAAGTCGAAAAAGTCGCACAAGAGGGGGAGGAAGAGGATGGAGACTTTACTGTTGACGAGAAATCTAATCAGGTTGTATTGACCGAACGAGGGTATGAAAATGCTGAGAAATTTTTACTTTCTGGAGGGCTGCTGACCAATGAAGGAAGCCTCTATGACCCATCAAATATTTCTTTAATTCATCATGTATATGCTGCGCTACGGGCGCATAACTTATTTTTTAATAATCAGCATTATGTTGTTCAAAATCAGGAAATTGTTATTGTTGACGAGTTCACCGGTCGTTTAATGGCGGGGAGACGTTGGTCTGATGGGCTACATCAGGCTGTTGAGGCAAAAGAGGGAGTTAATATTCAAAAGGAAAATCAGACTCTCGCTTCGATAACTTTTCAAAATTACTTCCGTATGTACGATAAGTTGGCGGGGATGACGGGTACTGCGGATACGGAGGCCTTTGAGTTTCAGCAAATATATGGTCTTGAGACGGTCATCATCCCGACTCATCGGGATATGATCCGTGAAGACAAGATGGATCAGATCTATAAGACAAGTAAGGAGCGGTATACCGCCGTCTTGAATGACATTAAAGATTGTTATTCTCGCGGACAACCTGTACTCGTAGGGACAACCTCGATAGAAAACTCTGAGCTCATTTCCACTTTATTGGATCAAGAAGGGTTGTCTCATCAGGTTTTAAATGCGAAACAGCACGATCGAGAGGCAGAGGTCGTGGCTCAAGCTGGTCGTCCTAAAATGATCACGATAGCGACTAATATGGCTGGTCGTGGAACGGATATTGTGCTTGGTGGAATGCCCACCGATGTCGACCAAGATGGCGAATGGCAAGAGAGACATGACAAAGTATTGTCGCTTGGTGGCCTTCATATCATTGGAACAGAACGGCATGAATCTCGAAGAATTGATAATCAGTTAAGAGGACGCTCAGGTAGGCAGGGAGATGCAGGTTCGTCTCGGTTTTATTTGTCATTAGAAGATTCACTTCTTAGGATATTTGCGTCTGACAGGGTGGCCGCTATCATGGATCGATTGAAGTTGCCTGAAGGTGAGCCCATTGAGCACCCTTGGGTCACTAAGGCGATCGAAAACGCACAAAGGAAAGTTGAAGGTAGAAACTTTGACATTAGGAAGCAACTGTTGGAGTTTGATGATGTTGCTAATGAGCAGCGAAAAGTCATTTATGAGCAGAGGAACGCTTTACTAGATTCCATTGATACAGTCGATATGGTCGCTGGTATGCGAGATGGAGCAATAGAGGATTTGGTAGATAGTTTTGTCCCACAAGGTAGTCTGGAAGAGCAGTGGAATGTACCGGGACTAGAGGCGGCGTTGCGCGCTGAATATACGCTTGAGTCTGATTTAGGTAACTTAATGGATCGGGCAACTGCGCTAGAAGTGCAAGACCTTGTCGACGAGGTTAAGGCTCGAGCACAAAAATTTTACGATGAAAAGATGGCTGATGCTCCCACTGAAGCGGTTCAACAATATGAGCGATCTGTGATGTTGCAAAGTATTGACTCCCATTGGCGTGATCATCTTGCTGCTCTAGATCACCTTCGACAAGGCATTCATCTTCGTGGCTATGCCCAGAAAAACCCTAAACAAGAATACAAACGTGAAGCGTTTGAGCTGTTCTCATTACTATTGCAAACTGTACGGAATGAGGTGACTAAGTTGCTGATGAGTGTTCGAATTCGTAGCGTAGAAGAGGTCGAAAATATTACTGGAGAGCAACCCAGATTAACGGATGTTGCTTACAACCACGGGGCCACGCGCGAAATGAATCAGCCGCCTCGAGCTGTTAATAGTAAGGTTGCTACGTTTGTTAGGTCACAACAGAAGGTTGGACGCAATGATCCTTGTCCTTGTGATTCCGGAAAAAAATATAAACATTGTCATGGACAGCTAGGGTAATGGATCGTGCCGAGTATTCAACCTAAGGACAATTTCGGTCAAGTGTTTGCTATCGAAGGGCTCACTCTGGGCGTAGCAAGTGCGGCTATCCGTAAGAAGGACCGTCTTGATTTGGTGGTGCTATTGTTGAAAGAAACCGCTACCGTTGCGGGAGTATTTACCCAAAACAATTTTTGCGCAGCTCCAGTCCAAGTATGTAGACAACGATTGTCTCAAGGCAAGCCAATCAAGGCGATGGTAATTAATACTGGAGTTGCTAACGCAGGGACTGGGGCAGGCGGGATTGAGGATGCGAAAAATATTTGTCGTGAGTTAGCGCAGCTACTAAAGGTTGACCCCGATTCAGTCCTTCCTTTTTCGACTGGGGTGATCATGGAGCGATTGCCTGTGGATAAAATAATTGCGGGATTGCCTAGATGTTTGGAGACCCAGATGACGATGGGTTGGGAAGAAGCCTCTCAAGGTATTTTGACGACTGATTTGGTGCCTAAAATATCTTCAAGAAGTTTTCAAATCGAGGAGCAATCAATCAACGTGACAGGAATGGCTAAGGGCTCTGGCATGATCAAGCCTAATATGGCGACCATGCTTGCTTTTGTGGCAACCGATGCGCATGTGTCAGATAAGTGTCTAGATGAAATCGTGCGTTATGCGAATGACCGGACATTTAATTGTATTAGCGTTGATGGAGATACATCGACAAATGACAGTTTTATGTTGATCGCGACAGGTGCTTGTGATGGTCTTAAGATCACCTCAGCAGACAATCCTGCGTTTGTAAAAATTAGGGATGAAATCACGTCTGTTTGTGAAGATCTAGCTAAAAAAATTGTTCTCGATGGAGAAGGAGCAACAAAATTTATAGAAATCAGATTGAAAGATTGCCAGTCTATATCCGAAGCGCGTGAAGTCGGATTTTCAGTTGCTAATTCTCCATTAGTCAAAACAGCTTTTTATGCATCAGATGCCAATTTAGGACGAATTATGTCTGCCATTGGTGCCGCCCGTGTGAGGGATTTGGACGTTTCAAAAATTGATATGTGGATTGGCGATGTTCTGGTTGCAAAGAATGGTGAGTCTGCGCCTAGTTATCGAGAAGTCGACGTAAAGCCATTCATGGAGTCAGATGAGATTGTCGTGACGATAAGCTTGGGTCGTGGGAAAGATTCAGGAATTATTTGGACCTGTGATCTATCGCATGACTATATTAAGATCAACGCTGAATACAGGAGCTAAGCATGGCTGACTGGGCGAAGTTGTTGGAGCGGGTAGAATCATTGCTTGATCGAATTGAGTCGTACCTGCCCATACGACTGGAAAATCCAGATTGGAGAAAAGTTGTTGCGAGCCGTTGGCGTTGTTATGGCGGGCGAGGATTTTTACAGCCGGTAGCCATTCCCGATCATATAAACGTGCGGGACTTATCTGCGATCGACGAGCAAATAAAACTGGTTGACATGAATACTCGTCAGTTTCTCGCCGGGTTGCCCGCTAATAATGTACTTTTAACTGGCTCAAAAGGTACAGGTAAGTCCTCGTTGATTAAAGCCTTACTCAATAAGTACTCAGAAAAAACGTTAAGGCTTATTGAGGTAGATAAGGCTGATTTGTATGAGTTACCTCAAATTATTGATTTGATATCGAGTCAGCCGTATCGTTTTGTTATTTTTTGTGATGACCTTTCGTTTAGTGCTGATGACGGCGCTTATAAAACCCTTAAAGTTGCACTCGATGGATCGATTGCGACTAGTTCGGAAAATATTTTGATCTATGCGACATCCAATCGCAGGCATCTTTTGCCTGAGTATATGACTGAAAACTTGGAGTCAACCTATAAGGGTGAAGAAATTCACGCTGGCGAAAATGTTGAAGAAAAAATATCGCTCTCAGAACGTTTCGGTTTATGGGTTCATTTCGACGCTTTCACTCAAGACGAGTATGTAACAATCGCCAGTTATTGGATAAAAAAATTGTCTTTGGGAGCTTTTGATGTAGATGAGGGCGTGATTAGGCGATCTCTACAGTGGGCTCTAGAGCGCGGGTCGCGGAGTGGTAGAGTGGCTTATCATTTTGCGAAGAATGAAGTTGGCGCTAGGAAACTGCGAGATATTAAATCCAAGCGTACTCGGTGAGCAAGATGATCCACGTGGTGGCGGGGATTCTCTTTGATGCTAATGGGCATTTTTTGCTGGCACGACGACCGATGGGTAAGGTATATGAGGGGTTTTGGGAATTTCCCGGAGGTAAGGTCGAAGAAAACGAACGAGCGTCTGATGCTTTAATACGGGAGTTAAAGGAAGAGCTCGGAATTGTTCCCAAGGCATTTCATCCCTGGATTACAAAGACATTCCGATATACGCATGCAGATGTAAACATTGAGTTTTTCAAAGTCACGCATTGGTCGGGAGAAGTCAGATCGCTAGAGGATCAGGATCTGCATTGGCAAGGACCTGGTTCAATCAGGGTCACACCGGTGTTAGGCCCTAACATTACAATTTTAAAATCTCTTCGCTTGCCTGATTATTACTTGATAACTAATTTGTCAGAATTGGGTGAAGCAAATTTTTTCCAGCTTCTGTTGCAGGCTGTACAAAAATCACCTCAGTTAATTCAAGTACGCGAGAAAAGTTTGTCATCTGCTGATTTGGAGGCTTTCACCAAAGAGGTGTTGAGTGTTTGTCGCCCAAGTGGAAGTAAGGTGTTAGTTAATACTCATTTTGATATCGCCGATAGAGTCGGTGCTGATGGCGTTCACTTGAATTCGGAACAACTAAAATCGATAACTTATCGTCCTCAATTCGCTTTGTGCGCAGCCTCTTGTCACTCGAAGGAAGATCTAGTTCGGGTAGATGCTTTAGGGCTTGATTTTGCTGTACTTAGCCCAATTAAAGTTACTGCTTCTCACCCGCATGTGAGGCCCATTGGGTGGAATCTCTTAAATTCCTTGATTGAGGAGGTAAAGACACCCATATACGCTTTGGGTGGGTTGTCCAAAGAGGACCTACATAACGCCTGGATTCATGGGGCCGCAGGCATTTCGATGGTCCGAGGGGCTTGGTAGTCATTCAATCGGATTCGTCATTGCTTAGTTTGTCTTCTGCAGCAACGCTATATTTCTCCATTGCCCAGTTCCCAGTGTCAATCAGCTTACATCGCTTCGAGCAAAAAGGACGGAACCGTGATTCGTTTTGCCAAATGACCGAATTGCCACAGTGCGGACAATTAACTATAGTTTTTTTCATCTCCATATATATTTCTCTAATCTCAACTACTTCCTGATCCCGATGAAAGTTGAATATATTTTTCATGCATGACTTGAACTTGTTTGAGGAGCGAAGATAGGTCATCGTTGTTAGTGATGATGTCATCCGCTAATGCTAACCTTGCTTGTCGAGTTGCCTGAGTGCGTATGATGGTATTAACCTCAACGTCAGTCAGGCTACTTCGTTTCTTAACCCGTTCAATCTGAACCGACTCTTCACAATCCACGACCAAAACACGATTGATGAAGGTATATTGACCTTTTTCAACAAGCAACGGCACCACTATAATGATGTATGGCCCACTAGCTTTGGAAAGAGCGCCTTCGACCTTTTGTCGGATTCTGGGGTGAAGAATTTGTTCTAAATGCGATCGTGCAGCTTTATCACTAAAAATAATCTCCCTAAGTTTTTTTCTATTGAGCACTCTGTCTTGGATGATATTGGCACCGAAATGATCTGCAATGGTCTGCAGAGCGTCCGTGTCAGTCATAGTCAGTTGGTGGGATATTTTGTCGGTGTCTATGACCTCGATACCCAAACGCTCGAAGCCATCTGATACAGCACTTTTTCCAGAGCCAATTCCACCCGTTAGTCCGATGATTAGCCGTTCAAGCATTAATCTACTGCTTTGCTTGATACAAGTTTTACCGATTTGATAAACTTATCTTTCGTTTGCAGGATCTCCAAATTGTGGCCCGAGATTTGAATTGAAATTCCAGTTTCGGGTATTTGCTGGAGGTGGTCTAGTATTAGGCCATTCAATGTTTTCGCTCCGTCGATTGGAAAATTTAAATTAAAGTCTCGATTTAAGTCGCGAAGTGTCACAGCTCCATCTATTATTAAACTACCATCCATCATTTTTTTAGCTGATGTTGTGGATAAAGGGGATCGTGTGGTGAACTCACCTACGATTTCTTCGATGATATCCTCAATTGTAATCAACCCCATTAAGTTCCCATACTCGTCTACAACGTAGGCCATTCTTTCATGACATTCCTGAAAGTTTTGAAGTTGAGTAAGCAGATTCGTATCTTTTGGGATGTAGTAAGGCGCCTTCATGACTTGTTCAATAGACTCCATGGTGACTTGATTATCTTCAGATACGTTTAATAATTTACGAATATGAATGATGCCAATAATTTCGTCAGGATTTTCTCTAAAAACTGGCAAACGGGTGTGATTAGCAGTAATGATTTCTGTCTGAATGTCAGTGATTTGTGCGGCTAAGTTTATAGCCTCAATTTTGTTCCTGGGAACCATCAGGTCTTCAACTGTTATGGCTTGTAAATCGAACAAATTAGCGAGCATGCTTTGATGTTTTTGGGGTAAGTAGTTGCCGCCCTCTAGGATAAGTGTGCGTAGCTCCTCTTGGCTTAATTGTGATGCTTGGCCTCCTGATACGGGCTTGATGCGTAGAGCCCAAAAAATCACCCTCACAATGCTGTTGGCGACCGATACAAAGGGATGCATTAATCGCATTAGAGGTTCCAGAATATAACTAGCCGGGAAAGCAATTTTTTCTGGGAAGCTGGCCCCAATGATTTTTGGGGTAATTTCGGCAAAGATGAGCAATACAAATGTGACAATGAGAGTTGCAATGGTTAACGATAATTCACTTTCTCCGAGTAGCTTAAAAGTGATAGCGGTAACTGAAGCGGCTGCTGCTGTATTGGCTAGATTATTCCCTAGCAGAATTGAGCCTAATAATCGATCAGTTTGGCTTAAGAGATTGAGGGTTCTTTTTGCGCCCCGATGTTTGTTTTTGGCGAGGTGTCTTAGTTGGTATTTGTTTAGCGCCATCATGCTTATCTCGGATATTGAGAAGAATGCCGAAACAACGATGAGAATCAAAAATAAAATGATGAGTGTTTGAATGGAAATGTCTTCCATATTCTTCGCCTTAATTTAAATGTGCTGTTGTATTTGAGATCTAAAGAACCCCGACAGTTGCTTGCGTTGCTTAATATTGCGGGTTTTGTAAAATAATTTCAGATACGAAGCGTGAACCGAAGTAAGCAATAATCAAGAGTAGGAAACCAATAACTAAAATCTTTCGCGCGACTTTCCCTCTCCAGCCAAGCAGGTGTCGACCGATCAGAAGTGATGCAAAAAGTAGCCATGACGCAATACTAAAAATTGTTTTATGGTTTATGGGCAGTATTGTTGACTGAATTTCCAAAGAAATGAAAATGCCGCTAACTAGGGCGGCTGACAAAGTTAAGAAGCCAAGAAGCAATATCGTGAATAAGAGAGTCTCGAGTTTCAATAGTGGTGGTAAATTTTCGATCAATGGTGAAAATTTGTGCTGATGTAAGCTTTTTTCGAGGTAGCTCATCATGAGCGTGTGAATTAAGGATACCGATAGTAGGCTATACGCAACAACCGATAACATTAAGTGGATTTTGAATATTGATAATTCAGAGTGGGGTATTTGTACTGATGCCCCATCGAGTAGCGGCAGCAAAGAGGCGATCGCTCCAAACGGCAATGAGAGCGCAGGCAAGGAGTTTTCCCCCGCCCACAAACTATGACTTGCATAAATGAGGCAGGTTGTCGCGACAATGAGAGAGGTAAAGTTTCCTAGTCCCAAGTGGAGACCGTTAAATCCTAGAGAGTAGTGATAGGTTAAGGCGATGTGTAATCCAATAGGGATAAGAGTCAAGAAGTTGACCCAAGGTTTCACCTTGGCCCACTTCAGACTCTCTACTGAAGGCGCCCGTAATTGTTGCCAAATGATAAGCGACAATGATGCGTAAGTAAGGGTCGTGGCAAGATGAAGTAGAATTGCGCGCATAGTTTTAATTCAGATCGTAACAGAATATAAGTCTAAATTTTATTAGGCTTACCTTTAAAGAATTTTAAAAGCATATGCTGGATACATTAACGGATCGCCTATCTAGGGTCATCAAGACCGTCAGGGGCCAAGCCAGGCTCACAGACGCTAATATTAAGGATGCTCTGCGAGAAGTACGTATTGCTTTATTAGAAGCAGACGTAGCACTCTCAATTGTTAAGCAGTTTATCGAAGACGTCAAGGTAAAAGCGGAGGGGCAAGAGGTGTTGGGTAGCCTTACCCCTGGTCAAGCGCTGATTGGGGTCGTTAAGGATGAGCTAACAGCATTAATGGGAAGTCACAACTCGGAACTCTCATTTGCTGCACAACGTCCCGTCATTATTTTAATGGCGGGTCTTCAGGGGGCGGGTAAAACCACAACTTGCGGTAAGTTAGCGTTGAAACTCTCAAAGGAGAAAAAACGCGTTCTGATGGTGAGTTGTGACGTACGGCGGCCAGCGGCTCAAGCTCAATTGATGGTCATCGCTAAACAAGTGGGTGTTGATGCTTATCCACCCCAAGTTGATAAATCTGCGATTGATCTTGCTACTGCAGCACTCGAGGTAGCTAAAAAAAGTTTTTACGATGTTCTTCTTGTCGATACGGCGGGCCGTCTATCGATTGATCAGGGAATGATGAATGAAATTAAGCTACTTAGCGACACGTTAAATCCTGTTGAGACGTTGTTCGTTGTTGATGCCATGCAGGGTCAGGACGCGGTTAATGTTGCACGCACGTTTGCGGAGAACCTAGCGCTAACGGGCGTTATCCTTACCAAGATGGATGGCGACTCGCGAGGCGGAGCTGCGCTGTCAGTGAAGAAGGTGACGGGGCAGCCTATTAAATTCATTGGTACTGGTGAAAAAATGACAGGTTTAGAACCTTTTTTTCCAGAACGAATTGCGACTCGCATTTTGGGGATGGGCGACATTCTATCTTTAGTGGATGATGCCAAAAGAGCGTTAGATGATAAAGAGACAGCTAAGTTTGCTAAGAAACTTAAATCAGGGAAAAGCTTTGATTTGGAGGACTTTAAGTTACAGATGCAGCAAATGCAAAATATGGGTGGTATGGAAAAGATTCTAGAAAAACTCCCTACAAAGTTCTCTCAGGTTGCCCAAGGGGCTTCACTAGATGAGAAAGTTACTCGTCGAACCGTTGGCATGATTGATTCTATGACGGTAGTCGAGCGACGTCGTCCAGAGGTTCTTAAGGCTTCAAGAAAGCGTCGCATCGCGAAAGGGGCCGGTGTGACAGTGCAAGAAGTCAATAAATTATTAAACCAATTTGGACAAATGCAAAAGATGATGAAGCTAATGGGTAAGTCTGGAGGGCTTAAGCGTATGCTTTCTGGAATGACGGGCTCAATGGGTTGAAGATAACTGGTGGTTAATGCTATTTTTATAACTTCTTATAGGGAAGGAAAACGAAATATTTCATGTTGCACATTATTAAAATATTGATTGTATTATCTTTCTCACCAGTGACTGCTTTGGCGGCCATTGAGTACACCGCGTATTCTGATTACGAGCGAGAGAAAAATTGGGCGGATCAAATTATTCCCTCGATTATAGTGGGTAATCCCGTTTGGATAGAGCAGTCCAACGAACATAAATTTTTAGGCATTTATACTGAAGCTGAAAATCCCAAGGGTGCGGTGATCATAGCGCACGGAAGAGGGTGGAATCCTGATTTTGAGTTGTATGGCATGCTGCGCGTTTTGTTAGCTGAATCTGGCTACAGCACGCTGTCGATTCAAATGCCTATCCTTGGTGGAGGCGCAAAGGTCGGTGACTATCTCCCGACTTATCCCGAGGCATTTCATCGGTTTGATTTGGCTGCTCAATTTCTTAATGAGAAAGGTTTCGATAATATTTCCATTGTCTCGCATAGCCTTGGGGCTACCATGGCTAACCACTATCTGATCACGGTAGACGAAACACTAGTGAATTCATGGGTATTTATCAGTATTCTTAATGGGTTACAAGAAATGTTCAGAATTAAGATACCCGTTATGGATGTGTTTGCGTCGGACGATTGGGAAGTTACAGTAGTTGGGGGTTATGAACGAAAACAACAAATCGTAAAGGTCCCAGGTTCCACGCAGGTAATCATTCAAAATGCATTGCATTTTTTTGAGCGTCGTGAAGAAACCCTTGTGTCAGAAATTGCACAATTCCTCGATTCAATTTATAGTAATTGATCATAATTGCTGTTGTAAAAACAGCAGGGCGTAGATACAGTTGCGTTTTTCGGTTAAAAAAGCGTAAACTACTCGGCTGAATTAAATTCGATTATCACGTTAACCTAGACTTTACGGATACCAAATGGTTGTAATTAGATTATCAAGGAGTGGAAGCAAGTGTCGCCCGTTCTACAATATGGTCGTAGCAGACTCGAGGAAACCCCGTGACGGACGTTATCTTGAACGAGTGGGTTTTTATGATCCTCTAGCCCCTGAAGGGGTGGAAGGTCTTCGTATTGATGTTGATAGACTCACTTTTTGGCAAGGCAAAGGCGCCCAGTTATCAGATACAGCAGCGCGTCTAGTTAAGCAGCTTGGCGGAAAAAAATCAGCCTGAAGGCTTGATTTTCATGGGCCGGTTGTTGGCTCCGTATGGCGTTAAAGGCTGGCTTAGAGTTCAGTCCTATGCCGCATCTCCTCATTCTTTATGTGAATATTCACAATGGTGGGTCCACGTCGAGTCCGAGTGGGTGTGTGTTGAAGTAGAAGATTCCCGTGTTCAGCATCAAGGGTTGATCGTGAAGTTTGTAGGATTTGAAGATAGAGAACAGGTAACAAAATTAAGGAGTTCAGAGTTCGGGGTACGGCGCGATCAATTGCCCGAGCTACCGGAGGAAGAATACTACTGGCACGAGTTAGTCGGATTCTCTGTTATTAATACCAAGGGTGAGGACCTTGGGGTCATTGATCATTTGTTTGATTCTGGCGCTCAGCCAGTGATTGTGTTGAAAGACGGTAAAGAAGAACGGCTCATCCCGTGGATAGACCACGTTATTGAGCGGATCGATACCGGGAATAGGATCCTCGCCGTTGACTGGGAGCTAGACTATTAACTTTTTAAATATTTACAAATCATGAAACGCTTCGACGTGATCACACTATTTCCCGAGATGTTTTCTGCGTTAACTCGCAACGGGGTTACCGGTCGCGGGGAAAGCAGGGGCGTTTACGATCTTGTGTGCTGGAATCCAAGAGAATTTACTGATGATCCGCGACGAACAGTTGACGATCGGCCTTATGGTGGTGGTGCCGGCATGATTTTAACGCCGAGCCCATTAGTTAAAGCTATTCATACAGCTAAGTGTCGCCAATTGAGTACGGGGATTCAGTCAAGCACAACGATTTATCTTTCTCCTCAGGGGCGGGTGTTAACTCAAGAATTGGTCAAGGAGATCTCGACTTTTGATGGTCTTGTCTTGTTGTCAGGCCGGTATGAGGGAGTCGATGAGCGAGTTATCGAAGGCAGTGTTGATCTTGAGGTGTCTATTGGAAACTACGTTTTGTCGGGAGGAGAACTCCCTGCAATGGTCCTTTTAGATGCCGTTATTCGCTTGCTTCCTGGCGTACTGAACCATTCTGAGTCGGCTGTTGATGAAAGCCATTCCTCGGGCATGCTTGAGTACCCTCAATACACTAGGCCAGAGGTGTTTAATGGGACGCGCGTCCCGGAAGTACTTTTAAGCGGGCATCATGATGAAATCAGGCGATGGAGGCAGGAGCAATCTCTAGTACGTACGCGTCTGAAGCGTCCAGATCTTTTGAAGACAGAGGATCCAAGTAAGCAGTAACCCTGAATGTATAGATTCAAAATGAATAAAGACTTGCTGTCTAATTGCCTTCTGTTTGGATATCAAGATATAATCGTAAGCTAAGGGGTAACAGTTATGAATTTAATAGAGCAACTAGAAAAAGAAGAAATTGAGCGGCTGGGTGTAACGATCCCAGACTTTTCTGCCGGGGACACTGTAGTTGTTAACGTGAACGTGGTCGAGGGTGAGCGAAAGCGTGTTCAAGCATATGAGGGTGTTGTCATCGCGAAAAAAAACCGCGGTTTAAATTCCTCATTCACTGTGAGAAAAATCTCTTCGGGCGTTGGTGTTGAGAGAACATTTCAATCATATTCGCCTTTAATTGCGAGTATTGAAGTGAAGCGTCGTGGTGGTGTACGGCGCGCTAAATTGTATTACCTCAGAGATCGTTCAGGTAAATCTGCGCGAATTAAAGAAAAACTGCCACAGAGGAAAAAGGCTGCAGTAGAAGGTTAAGCTTTGTTTCGGTTCGTGCATAAGAATAAAATGGCGGCTATTAATAGTTGCCATTTTTGTTTCTAGCCCTCGGCCTTCTTGAATCGGTAAAAACTAATCTGACGGGTTTGTGACTCAACTTGAGTGCTAACTGATATGTCTGTTGCCCAATTGTACATTCGAGCACCTTTTGGCTACATCAGTGTGTTAACCACAAACGATTTAGTTATTAGGATTGATTACTGCGCCCATGAGAAAGGGTTTCAGGCTCATTCTAACAAGTTGTCTGTTGAGGTTATGAAGCAAATTAATGCCTATCTGATCGATCCAAGTTTTACATTCGATTTGCCACTAAATATGCAAGGTTCAAGTTATCGAAAGCGAGTTTGGGATCAAATTGCAAAGATTCCAGCTGGAGAAACCAAAACGTATGGTGAAATCGCCGTATCAATAAATTCCTCTGCGCGAGCGGTGGGCCGTGCCTGCGGCGATAATCCGTTCCCTCTAGTGATTGCGTGCCACCGGGTCGTGGCCCGAAACGGAATAGGCGGTTTTATGCATTCAACCGGAAGTTTCGCACTGAAGGTAAAATACTGGTTACTCACTCATGAGGCCAAAGCTGCACGATAATTCAATGAATTTCGGAGGCAACATTCAAACAATTGACTATTTTTGTGATTCTTTGTGGTTAGAGGATGGACTATCTAAGAATACTTTGTCCAGCTATCGGCGAGATTTGTGTATGTTTACGCGATGGCTTAAGGAGACACAAAACGTCACTGACTTGTTAAAAGTTACAAATGCGCACATCTTGGGATATCTCGCTTATTGCTTTGACTGCCGAAAAAAATCTCGGACTACTGCACGATGTTTGTCTGTATTCAAGCGTTTTTATCAATTTTTATTAAGAGAAGGAAAGCTTAGGGTTGATCCAACCTTTAACATTGAGGCTCCAAAAATATCAAAAGGCCTGCCCTCGATATTAATTGAGGACGAAGTCAGTCGATTGATAGAGTCTCCTGATGCCAAAACGAAGATTGGTTTGCGAGATCGCGCAATGCTTGAGACGCTCTATGGCAGTGGTTTAAGAGTGTCGGAATTGGTGCCACTAAAAATGAATCAAGTTAACTTATCAGATGGAGTTGTTCGCGTGATGGGTAAGGGAGCGAAAGAGAGGGTTGTGCCTCTGGGCGAGCAAGCCTCTGACTGGATTGCTCGTTATTTTCAGGAGGGGCGTCCCGCTCTTTTGGCTGGACGCTTGTCCGACGACGTTTTTGTCACGAATCGTGGATCCGCTATGTCGCGTCAAGCTTTTTGGAATTTAATCCAAAAGTATGCGCTCGTATCTGGTATCCGAAAAAAGGTATCACCGCACACATTAAGACACGCTTTTGCAACGCATTTACTTAATCATGGTGCTGACTTGAGGTCAGTGCAGCTTTTGTTGGGGCACTCCGATGTGTCGACGACACAGATTTATACCCATGTTGCGCGTGAGAGGCTTAAGAACTTGCACCAAGAGCACCATCCGAGAGGTTGAGGTTGTGTTATTTGAAATCTCATTGATTGGTTTGATCTTAGCAAGCTATTTAACCGGCTCCGTTTCTTTTGCGGTTGTCGTCAGCAAGCTGATGTCACTTCCCAGCCCCTATAGTTATGGCTCTGAGAATCCAGGGGCAACCAACGTACTTCGCACTGGAAATAAAGTAGCAGCTTTGCTTACTTTGCTTGGTGATGGTACCAAAGGTTTTTTTGCGGTTCTGTATTTACCATTATGGATCATATCGGACACTGTTTGGTCAGGACACGAATGGGCAGTGGGTTTTGCACTGATCGGAGTTCTTTTCGGTCATATTTTCCCTTTGTTTCATGCGTTCAAGGGTGGTAAGGGGGTTGCAACAGCAGCTGGAGGGTTGCTTGCTCTAGATCTTCAGATTGGTTGTGCTGTATTTTTGATTTGGTTAATCGTTTCCGTTATGTTTCGGTACTCTTCTCTGGCTGCAATTTGCGCGACGTTTATGGCTCCAGTAATTATTTTTTGGCATCTGGATAACTTAGAATTAACCGCGCTCACCAGCGTTGTGAGCGTAATATTAATTTTGAGGCACAAGAAAAATATTGTTAACTTATTACATGGTACCGAGTCAAAAATCGGAAAGAAGGAGAAAAACTCTTGTTAAAAAATATTTTGATCAAGTAGATTGAGAAAATTTAACTAAACGCTCAGTGGCCAGCGTGGTTTGATGTCAAATGGATTTGGACCCGCAATTAAACGCTCAGTGGCCAGCGTGGTTTGATGTCAAATGGATTTGGACCCGAAATGCCTTCCGAAATTTTTAAAGCCCCAACCAGGGCGACCATCGCGCCGTTATCCGTGCAAAATTCAACAGGCGGATAGTACACCTTAAAGTCCTGTTCTTTTGCTTGCTGGTTTACTTTTCTACGTAACTCATTGTTGGCACAGACGCCTCCCGCAATTACTAGAGATTTCGATTTGTTCCGTCGGAGTGCCCGACAGCATTTCTGTGTCAGTACTTCGGTGACTGATTCTTGAAAACTTGCTGCGATGTCCGCTCTTAGGGTACTGGATGCCATGACTTTTCTCGCATCCAATTTGTGGACTAGTTGTGCGACTGCTGTTTTGAGGCCGCTGAAGCTGAAATCGCAGTCGAGATCGGGTCTATTGAGCATGGGTTTGGGTAATGGATATTTAAAGGCATCACCAGTCTCTGCAAGCTTTGAGAGTAAGGCGCCACCAGGGTAAGGCAAGCCAATGATCTTCGCTGTCTTATCAAAAGCCTCACCGGCAGCGTCATCCCGTGTGTCACCCTGAATGACATAATTACCAATACCGTCGACTTGAATGATCTGAGTGTGGCCCCCAGAGACCAGTAAGGCTACAAACGGGAACTCAAGCTCAGGGTTGCTCAGCAGAGGTGATAGTAAGTGCGCCTCGAGATGATGCACTCCAATAACCGGTTTTTTGAGCGCATAACCTAAGGCGTTCCCGACGGTGCTGCCCACAAGCAATGCGCCTGAAAGTCCTGGGCCTCTTGTATAAGCTATTAAATCAATTGAGTTTAATTTGGTATTTGTCTCGTCAAGTAGATCCTTGATTAGTGGGAGTAACTTGCGCACATGGTCTCGAGAGGCTAGCTCTGGGACGACGCCTCCGTACTTCGCATGGAGTTGCGCTTGCGAATACAATTTGTGTCCTTTTAAGCCTTCTATCGTGTGATAAAGTGCTACGCCGGTTTCATCGCACGAAGTTTCAATTCCAAGCACTAACTTTGGTTTCGTGGTCACTGCGACATCCTATTCTTTAGTTATTTGCATATTAGGGGAAAACTTTGGTACACTCACGCCCCTTCGCTGGAAAACCAGCGCAACTATACAGATTAAATATTTATCTATGCCAATTGTACGACTTAAAGAGAATGAGCCATTTGAGGTGGCGATAAGGCGGTTCAAGAGAACCGTTGAAAAGACCGGTTTATTAACTGAGCTGCGTGCGAGAGAGTTCTACGAAAAGCCGACCGCTGAGCGAAAGCGTAAACATGCATCGGCAGTCAAGCGACATCACAAAAGAATTCGTAGTCAGATGTTGCCTCCAAAGATGTTTTAGCAACAGTTCATCTTCAGCGGTAATTTGAAACGGTGCATCGCTGAGCGTGCACCGTTTTTATTTGTGGGGACAAGAGCTCGAGTCGTGTTGGAGATTAAGGTTTTTTTGTATTGAGTGAATTTGGGGAGAGAATCTAATGAATCTGAAATCAAAAATTGAACAAAATATTCGAAGTGCAATGAAAGCCAGAAGTGAAATTCAACTCTCTACGCTCAGACTGCTTATGGCTGCATTAAAGCAACAAGAAATTGATCGCAGGGTTGATCTGAATGACGGGGAGGTGATCGCGATTCTTGAAAAAATGATCAAACAACGTAAAGAGTCTATATGCATTTACCAGGAGGCGAATAGACGAGAACTGGCTGACCGGGAGCAAGCCGAGCTTGATATTTTGATGACATACTTACCCCAGCAGCTCAGCGTGGAGGAGATGAGCGCCGCAGTTGGGGTCGCTATTGTGAATGCGAATGCCAATGGGCCTAAAGACATGGGTAAGGTGATGGCACTACTGAAGTCCGAATTGGCTGGTAAGGCTGATTTTTCGGTAATCTCGGCCCTTGTGAAGGAAGCACTCTCATAGCCGAAAGGCTGATATACCTCTGGTTGAGGGTGGTGTCGTTGTCTAGCCTCAATCCGTGCTGAGTGAAGAGAATTTGAGTAACCGTATATGCTAATTACGTGATAGTTTGGCGCATATGATCCCACAAACTTTCATTGATGAACTGTTGAACCGCGTTGATATTGTTGACGTTGTAGAGAAATTCGTGCCGCTAAAACGAAGTGGAGCGAACTTGTCAGCTTGTTGTCCTTTCCACGAAGAAAAAACGCCTTCTTTCACCGTGAGCCAACAAAAGCAGTTTTATCATTGTTTTGGGTGTGGTGCGCACGGATCGGCAATATCTTTTCTCATGGAGCAGCAGGGCTTAGGTTTTATTGATGCGGTTGAAAATCTCGCTGCGCGTGTGGGTATGACGGTGCCTAGAGATCAGCGAAATGAAAACGACGAGCAGAGAAAAGACCCCCAGGAGTATTTTTTGTCGACAAGTAGAGCGGCAAGTCACTACAAACGATGCCTTAAAGACGCTCCCGATGCTATTAAGTATCTAAAGGCAAGAGGCATTGATGGCGGTGTTGCGGCTAAATTTTTAGTGGGTTATGCGAGCGAAGATTGGCAAGAGCTTAAGCGTGCATTCCCAGACTATGATGACTCCACTACACTGCTGGAGGCTGGTCTTGTTAATGAGAAGGATGGGCGTCGTTATGATCGTTTCCGAGACAGGATTATTTTCCCAATTAGGGATTTTCGGGGTCGTATTATTGCTTTTGGGGGACGTGTAATTGACAAGGGAGAACCTAAATACCTTAACTCTCCTGAGACTCCTTTTTTTCATAAAGGAAAAGAGGTTTACGGATTCTGGGAATCACGACATTCGATCAGGCAGGAAAGGCGTATTGTGGTGGTTGAAGGCTATATGGATGTTGTGGCTCTTCATCAAAGCGGAATCACTTACTCGGTCGCGACTTTAGGCACTGCGGTGACGGAATTTCAAGTTGGAAGACTCCTTAAACAGTGTTCAGATTTGATATTTTGTTTCGATGGTGATTTGGCTGGGCGCAAGGCTGCATTAAGAGCGTTGGAAAGTAGTCTCGGTCAGGTAGAAGATGGAAGCAAAGTATCGTTTCTTTTCCTTCCAGAGGGTGAGGATCCAGACAGTTTTGTGAGGTCACAGGGTCGCGAAGTTTTTGAGCGCTACATTGTTGAGGCTACTCCGATGTCGGATTTTTTAATCAATGACTTAACTCGTCAGTCAGGGAATTTAGATTCCGTAGAAGGTAAATCGAGATTGGCGTCTTTATTTAAGCCTGTCGTGGCTCAAGTGAAAGCGCCAATGATCCGAAAGTTATTGATTGAAAGAGTGTCAGCGTTGACTGGCCTAACGGCTCCAGATTTAGGTGATGTGCCTCAAGCACAAACGTACAAATCATTTCGAAGAGTCCCCGATACGCAAGGGGCTGTCTGGTCGCGTGCAACGAGTGCGCCATCCGTACTAAAACACTTAATTGAGATGTTACTTGTTTTCCCGGAGTTGGCTCGTGGCACGGATAGCGCGCACTTACTTGATGTGCGTCCAAGCTTACAACAACGGTTCGCTGCTTCAGAATTTGATTTGCTGGCTGAGTTGTTGAGGTTGGCTATAGAACAGTTGAATCAGAGCCAGATAATAGAGCGTTTCCGGGGTTCTGCTTTTGAGGGAGCAGTGCTTAAAGGCTCGAGTTTGGCACACACCCGATATCAGCAAGGGAGCATTGATTTCAATCTTGTGAAAGAGGAGTACGCCCAAGCGTGGGATCAATTGAGCCATTTGGCCCGTTTGAATTTACAAAAGGAATTATTATTAAACAGAACACCTTCGAGTCTTACTGAGGAAGATAAAGCCCGTTATAGAAGTTTAACGAATTCAAAAATAGACTCGAAATCAGACTGAATTGAGAAAAACACGATATACTTATGGGTTAGCTACAAAGCGCAGTTCTTAATGCGCTGGCTGGATAGATTTCCTACGATTGTTACTTAGAGGCTAGACTGTATGGTGAGTGACTCCCTTTCAAAAAAACGAGGCAGAAAGAAAAAAAATAAACAAGCTGAAAGTCAGCAGCCCTTAGATCCTGAAATTCGGCGTACGCGGTTAAAGACTTTAATCGTTCAAGGTAAAGAACGAGGGTTTTTGACATACGCCGAGATTAATGACCATCTACCTGATGAGATGTTGCAGACGGATCAAATTGAAACGATCGTCAGTATGATTCATGATATGGGTATCCAAGTTTATGATGAGGCTCCGGACTCGGAAGCGCTACTTCTAAACGAGAATGCTCCGCCAGTCGCTGATGAAGACGCGGTAGCAGAGGCAGAGCAAGTGCTGTCAACAGTTGATTCAGAGTTCGGTCGCACGACTGACCCGGTTCGCATGTACATGCGCGAGATGGGAACTGTTGAGCTACTGACTCGGGAGGGTGAAATAGAAATCGCAAAGCGTATTGAGGAAGGGTTAAGGCATATGGTTCAAGCGATTTCGGCTTGTCCAATGACGATTACTCAATTGCTTGAGCTTGCAGAGAAAATTGAGAATGGTGAAGTCAAGATTGATGAGGTCGTAGATGGCTTGATTGATCCACATGCCTTAGCTAATGAGGAGGACGAAGAAGACAGCAGTGCCGATGTTTCAGCGTCTTTAAATGCCGACCACGATGATGATGGTGACGGTGAGGACGATGAGGAGGAAGATGAAGAGGCACTAGCGGCTATTCAGGCAGCCAACTTAGAAACGCTGCGTCATGAGTCATTGGAACGTTTTTCAAGGGTTAGAGCATTAAACACAAAGATGATGAGAGCGCTGGCGCGGGGTGGTGCAACCTCAACGGCTTACCTTAAACACCAGTCTGATATATCAGACGAGCTTTTGTACATCCGCTTCGCTGCGAAGCATATTGAGACTATGTGTGATGCTGTAAAATCTGTAGTGCACGAGGTCCGCACACAAGAGCGAAATATCATGGACCTGGCCGTTGATAAAGCAGGCATGCCAAAGCTCCGATTTATTAAAACCTTTCCAGGGCATGAAGTTGATCCTAAGTGGATAGAGCGAGAAATGGCGGTGCGTAAGCCGTATGTCGAGACTTTAGTGCGCTTAGCTCCTGATATTCTTGAGTGCCAAAAAAATCTTGCGAACATTCAATGTTACATAGGCATTTCTCTAGCGGCGCTTAGAGAAATTAATAAGAAAATGTCGACAGGGGAAGCGAAGTCACGACGCGCAAAGAGAGAGATGACTGAGGCTAATTTGAGGCTCGTGATATCGATTGCCAAGAAGTATACAAATCGCGGGCTACAGTTCTTGGATCTAATTCAAGAGGGTAACATTGGCTTGATGAAAGCAGTGGACAAATTCGAGTATCGACGAGGATACAAGTTTTCAACTTACGCGACGTGGTGGATTCGTCAGGCGATCACTCGATCTATTGCGGATCAGGCTCGAACGATCCGTATCCCGGTTCATATGATTGAGACGATCAACAAAATGAATCGTATTTCAAGGCAGATTCTTCAAGAGACGGGCCTGGAGCCAGATCCCGCTACGCTTGCAGAAAAAATGGAAATGCCTGAGGATAAAATTCGAAAAATTCTTAAAATATCGAAAGAGCCAATTTCGATGGAAACTCCTATTGGAGATGACGAAGATTCGCATTTGGGTGATTTTATCGAGGACATGAGCACCTTGGCCCCAATGGATGCGGCTGTGTATACGAGTTTAAAGAACGCGACTTCGGAAGTTCTCGATACACTGACTTCTCGAGAGGCGAAGGTTTTGCGTATGCGTTTCGGTATTGAAATGTCTACTGATCATACTCTGGAAGATGTCGGTAAGCAGTTTGATGTGACTCGAGAACGGATCAGACAAATTGAGGCGAAGGCGCTAAGAAAACTCCGTCATCCGTCACGTTCTGAGCGATTAAAGAGTTTTACAGACGGTGATAATGGTTAGTGAGAGAGTCACCTCTTAAAGTTTGCGTGGGCCTGTAGCTCAGCTGGTTAGAGCAGAGGACTCATAATCCTTTGGTCCTAGGTTCAAGTCCTAGCAGGCCCACCATCTTGCAATCCCACCCAATCAAATTACCCCCTGCTCTAGGCTAGACACTTCATTTGTCAAAGTGGTTCTGCGCATATCGCGCATTTCTTTCGGGTTATAGCGACGAGCTCTGTGCATCGTTACGCGGTTGTCCCAAATCACTAGGTCCCATGGACGCCATATGTGTGCGTACACAAACTGTCGTTGGGTGGCGTGTTCATTTAATTCAAATAATAATGAACGTGCTTCTGGCATAGGCCAGCCTTCAATGCCACCGGCGTGGCTTGATAAATACAGCGAAAGGCGTCCAGTGTTTGGGTGACGACGCACAAGGCGCTGGCGAACTGGCGCCCACTTGGCACGCTCCGGATCGGTGAAATCGTCAAACCCTAAGATGGCACGCGAAAAAATTTGACTGTGTGAGCAAATAAGATCGTGTACCTCGGTCTTTGTTGCAGCGTCTAGTGCATCGTATGCGGCACGCATGTCCGCAAATTCCGTATTTCCACCAGCACCTGGAATTTTACGCGCAGACAACATCGAATACTTGGATGGTACATCCTTAAAAGAGCTGTCAGAGTGCCACATCAAATTACCCAAACTGAATAGCCGTCGCCGGTCATCGTGCGGAAGCAACTCGCCATGTTTGTCGAGGTTTGAAATGTCGTTCAAATCCATACTCAGACGTCGGTCCTTCTCTGAGTGGATGTCACCCGTGGCTTCTTCGAGGCGGCCGAGTTGACGGCTAAACGCTATTTGCTGCTCATCGTCCAAATGCTGGTCGTGAAATACCAGTACACCAAAGCGGTCCATGCCCGCGTGGATCGCGCCGACTTCGACATTACTCAGGCCGCGCGTCAGATCAATACCTGATGCCTCTCCAATAAAAGTGGGTCTTGCGGGATCAATAGGCTGGATAGCGTATGACATGAGATTTCCCATTAAAAAACTTTAACACTATCACATCACATAAAAAATTCCATCAGTTGTTTGCCTAACCCACATGGCAAGGGAATGTGAACGGTTTTTATCTATTCATGCCCTTGATTAGCAACTTTCTCGGCGCTAACAAACGCACCAGCATTCTAAATACCTTTCAATGTATCGCCGCTGCTTGCCGAGGCATTGCGTTTACTGCCTTAGCATGCGCCATTTAAGAACTGCCCAACATATTTGTCACCGCGATATTAGTTATTAATCAAATGGTAGAAAGTACCCTAACCATGGAATTTGCCATCACGGTATTCGTTTTATCCATCCCGCAGAAAATGCCTAAACTGTTATTACTGACGTATCAGACGAACATGTACCGTGATGTCTCTTCTAAGTCGGCGCGAATGTTGGTAATGACTGTGCAATCGTCTTGCGCAGCAACCCCCACTGTTTTAACGCTACCCGGACGCTTGTCTAACCTACCTCAATCCAAAGATATTGTTTAAAACAACATTAATGAGGTTAAGAGTTGTCGATATGCTTCCACATATACCAACACCCCACAGTTCTAAAAGGTTTCCACTTCTCAGCTGTGTTTGCAAACGATTCTGCGTTTGGGTAAAGAATACCGTGCGCCCGATTGAGTCCGGCATCATTGAGTGGAAGTACATCCAATCTGTTTAGCGTAAACATTAAGAACATCTCAGCAGTCCACTTTCCAACGCCCCAAAATGATGAGAGGTACGCAATAACTTCATCATCTGTTAAATCTTTGAAGTGCTTTAAATCCAACCTTACATTCACTACCTCCTTTGCGATACCTTTTATTGTTTTTATTTTTGCTGAAGATATTCCGCAACCCTTTAATAACTCCTCTTTAGCATTCAAAATATTTTCAGGTTTGAAGGGACGTCTTCCGACAACTTTCACAAGTCGTTTTTTTATAGCGCTACTTACAGTCGAAGAAAGTTGCTGACTAATAACTGAACTTACCAAAGAGTCAAAAGGGTTTCTTTTATTTGCTGTTACTATTGGAGCAGGACCAAATTTTTTGATTAAACGAGAAAGAACCTTATCTTTTTTTGATAGGTGTTCCTCAATAATTAGCGCACCAGCCATAGCAAACCCAACAGATAAATGTTTGTTCATTAAAATAATAACTTGCTACCGACGGTCCCGTGTCTCTGCGTAGGTAAATTAAGCTTATTAAGTGATTATTCAGTTTATTGTTCGTTAGGTTTTCTGAATGGAGGAAGATGAAAGGTAGAGTACTGCAAGAACGTCGACTCAAAAGATGAGCTTGTTTGTCTGATAAATTGATAGTGGGCTCTCCGTTTTTGGAGAGCCCACTGTTTGCGTTACGGTGCTAGACGTTTATACAGATTTTTAAAAATAATCAAGAATGCGGCACCTTGTGCATAGATGGCAATACTATTGACGATATCCTGGAGGTAGAAACCGATTTCTGGGATCTCAGTCAAGGTCAGAGTACCAACAAACATGGTCAGGGCCATAGCGCTAACGAGCACACGTACGTGTGTCTCTGCTGGTGTGTTATAGCCAAGAACAAGTCCACAAATCAGCAACAATACGGGCGCAAGCGCAAAGGGAATAGCTACTATTTCAATACCAACTATTATGGCGATAAGTAATGCTATGTATCCAACAATCTTGTCTGTATTCATGATGCCTCCGCAGAAGTTTTTGAAATAAAACAATGAGCACTCAATTAGTGCACCGAAACTCTATAGCCCCTGTTGACTGGAAGTCAACACAAATTTCCTACATATGCACCATTTTGGTGCTCTATTTATGCATAAAATTTCGGGTGTATTCTGCATAATATTAGCTTGAAGTTGATATCTCTAGGTTCCTGAGTGCTCTTTTTAAACGCTGTTATGATCACACGCTTTTAGATCCGTGAGTATTTTAGTAGATGAGCTTTGATCGCATGATACGATTGGGAATGTTTTTTTTTAAAAATTGCAGCCTGATTTTATGTGTGTCCGTGGTTTACTGCGCTATAGCCGCTGATGAGCCTGTTGCGTTTTCTGATTGTGATGCGTGCCCCATGATGGTACTGATACCACAAGGCTCTTTCGAGTTGCGAGTGCCTCCTTGGGGTCCGGGGCGTCCAAACGATGAAGGTTATTTTTATCCTGTGACTTTTGCCAAGGGTTACGCTATCGGCAAATACGAGATCACCGTTTTAGACTGGCGCCTGTGTGTTGCGGATAGCGCTTGCCCTCCTCTTGAAATGGGAGGATCAGATCGAGACCAAATACCCGTTTTTAATGTGACCTGGTCAGAGGCAAATCGATTTGCTAAGTGGTTATCCAAAAAAACAGGTTTTATATATAGACTTCCGTCAAACGCCGAATGGGAATATGCGGCTCGCGCGGGTTTAGGTATGAATCGACATTTTGATATTCCAGCCAAAGCGCTTTGTAATTTTTCAAATACGTATGATCAAACTGCCCATCAAGAGTACCAATCAGGGAGTGAATTTGTTCCCTGTTCGGATGGATATCATGAGTTCGCGCCCGTTGGTCAATTTGCCCCTAATGCATTCGGTCTACATGATGTCATTGGTAATATGTCGGAGTGGACCGAGGATTGCGTGAGCCCAGATTGGCGTGGGGCACCTCTAGATGGGACGGCTTGGCTCAAGGGAGACTGTTCTTTGAGGGGCTTTAGAGGGGGGTCTTGGCTAAATAATGAGCCGTATTATTTAGTCGAGTCGAGTCGATTTAGGTACTCGGGTTCTAGGGCTGATGATTTAGGGTTTCGTTTGGTCAGAGACATTGAATAACGGGTAAATAAAGAGATAGGTGGACTTGGTTTTCCTAATCCTCGTCGTCGAACTCGCTCTCCCACTGTAAGGATTCAATGAGATCATCAACAATATATTCGATACACTCTCCGGCTTCTTCTTCTTCGTGAACAGTCATTCCCTCAATTAATGAACCTTCCTCTCCATCTAGACACCGTTCCACAAAGATTTGGGAGTTGGGCCAATTGTCGGAGAGTTCTTCTGAAAGCAGCGCTATAAACATCTCGAACTCATTTTCAGAGGGAAAGTCGAGCATCTCTTCAGAAATGTAGTAAGTGATACGAACAGCGTGATCCATGGTTTCATTGTACGGGTTTCGATATCGTTAATTATCTTGCGTTTAATTCGAGAGTTGGTCAATGATTTTGTTCGTAGCGGATCGATTTATAAAATGACTTTTAGCCTGAGGCATCAAAATCTACTGCGCGCGATAAATAGCTCGCATTGAGTTCATTCAGTTGCGTGACTCCGAGTAGTCCTAGCGTCAGATCGATCTCTACCTTTAATATTTTAATACAGTGTTCAACGCCAGCCTGCCCCCCCCTGAGGCGGGTCCGTAAAGCCACGGTCTACCGAGCATGCACGCCTTAGCCCCCAGAGCAATGGCTTTGACTACGTCTGAGCCCCGACGGATACCGCCATCGAGTATTAAGGGGTAATCATCACTTACTGATGCTTTGATTTTTGCCAAGGCAGAAATCGATGAAATTGCCCCATCGAGTTGTCTGCCGCCGTGGTTGGATACAATCACGCCATCCGCCCCAATTGATTCCGCAATTCTCGCATCTTCAGGTGAGAGAATGCCTTTAATTACAACGGCCCCCTCCATTGTTCTTTAAACCAAGCGATGTCATCCCAATTCATAGGGACATCCCATTTTGCTTTAATAAATTCCGTTATCGATATTACAGAGTTGGTATTGATACTCATGTTATCGAAATTCCGGTATTTTATTTTTCTCCCCAACCCAACATCGAAGAGCCAACATGTATGTATTTAAAAATCAAATAGGGTAGTGCGTGTGAATTTAGGAGGGACCACAAAGCCGTTGCGTATACCCCGTTCGCGCGCCCTGAGTAATTTTGTGTCAACGGTAACGACCAACACGCTACAGAGCAGTTCTTTGGCAATACGAATAAATTCTCGCGTAATACCTTTATCTCTTAGGACGTTGAGTTGAAACCACTGCCTTGCCGACGTTTTTTTGTGATCTCCTCGATGCTACACGTCGACATTGATGAGGGGCAAAAGGGTACGTTTTGGTTTGCTGCGGCCAGGGCAGCTTGATTTTCTCCTTCACATCGAACCAGACCTGCGAGTCCCATTGGTCCAAGTACGAGTGGAGTAAAATATCGTTGTCCGAATAACTCAACTTCCTGGTTCCGACGAGAGATATCGCTCAGTACTCTATGTACAAATCCCCAATTTTTGAAATCGGTATAATTGTGTCGTAGAGTGGTTTCGTCTTGAGCGCCTCCATCGATGAATTCAAAAATTGATTTTGGGAGCCTTTCCTTCGCCTGAAGCCTTAAGTCGTCGACGTTGATGCATTTTTCTCGATATGTCAATGGGTTGGAAGCATAGACAGTCGAGATGAAAAGCCTCGGTTAAGGCCGTTGTGGGTTTTCGTTCCAAATCATCGGTGTGTAATGATTGCGAGGATTGGACAGATCTTTCAAATAAAGTGAAGGTACCATTTCCCAAGAAGCCTCCACTAATGCATCCGTGAGCTCATCAGCAATTTCTGGATATTTACTCACGACATTCAATTCTTCTGAGGGGTCCCTCTCAATATCGTAGAGTTCTCTTTGCGAGGGAAGTGTACTAACCAAAATAAGTTTCCAGTTGTCTCTTAATATAGCGCCTCCCAGTTCTGTGACGTTCAGTACTAGAGCCCTATTTGGGAGTAATTGGTTTTTAAAAAGTAGCGGTAATATGCTGATGCCATCTACTGGTTTAACTTGACTATTATTGCTCGTCGGAGCTCCCGCAATTTCAAGCAAAGTGATATACATGTCAACAACGTGGACGCGCTCGGTAGAAATTATTGGTTTGATTTTTCCGGGCCAGGAGATTATTGCTGGAACGCGCACACCACCTTCATAAAGTGATCCGCTTCCCGAGCGAAGTGGACCATTATCGCTCACGTTTTGATGAGTATCACCATCTCCGGATAAATATTTACGTTTGACTGAGCCACCACTATCACTATGAAAAACAATAACTGTGTCTTGACGTATCCCCTTTTTATCGAGCGCTGAGAGAATTGCGCCAACACCCTCATCAATTTGGGAAACCATAGCTAGGTAGGTTTGTACCGCTTGATCCTCGATCTGGTTGAAATTTCTCACAAGGCGGTCGGGTGCTTGAAGTGGCATCCCGGGCGCTGGAAAGCTAATCATCATAAAAAGTGGTACGGTCTGATCGTGGGCAGCTATGAGGGCTGCAGATTTTTCACTTATTAGGTCGGTTGCGTATCCAAACTCCGTAATTTGTTTTTCACCCTCAAACCAGTCAGTTAGACCGATCGTATTAATTTTTTTTAAGTGGTCCGCAGTCGGCGTGAGGCTACCATAGAAATAATCAAAACCTCTTTGTGTCGGAAGGTACTCCCTTTTTGCGTGACCCAGTAACCAAGAACCAACCATGGTTGTTCGATAACCTGCTAGGTTTAGCGCTTGTGGAAGTAGGCGTTCGCTCTGAGGAATCCCATAGGTACTCCAAGATAAAATCGAGTTGGTTTGAAGTCCAAATCGATAGGGATAGCGGCCAGTCAAGAGTGCTGCACGAGTCGATGACGAATAAGGTAGCGTATAAAAACTTTCGAGGCGAGTGCCAGAGGCTGATAGCGCATCCAGGTGCGGTGTTGGCGCACGTCCCCCATGAAACCCCAGATCTCTCCATCCTAAGTCATTCGTCATGATGTAAATGATATGAGGCTTATCTCCTGCATTAGCCCATCCAGGATGGATGATGCAACTTATGCAACTGAGACATGTCAAGGCCGCAAGAAAAAATCGTTCTAGTCGATTAGGTATCATATTGTCTCAAGTATATCTGATCGAGCATCGCTCAATATGCCTTATGGCTAACTATAAGCTACCCATTAACCGTTCTCTACGAAGTTAGCAGCTCATTAGATTTGGTATACAATCAGACTTTTTTATGCCTTTATCCCGCCCCTCAGAAATTAAGCAGTTGGTCTCCGACGTAGCTCTCAAATTGAGACTTACCCGTCTGATAAGTGAACTTGGATTCGCTGTCGCTGTGACTTTTTTTGCTTTTGCAGCCTTGTTGGTTCTATCAATTCCGTTCGATCTCGTCAAATCCGGTTGGGCTGCGATTGGCCTCGGTGGGTTTATTTCAGCTTTGCTCGTGTATATCTGGTTCAAGGCCTGGACAAGTGTTGATGCTCAGGATGCAGCGCGGTACCTGGATGAGAGAGCAGGCTTAAAAGATGAGGTGCTTAGCGCTCTGTGGTTTATGGAGTCGAAAAGAAAGCACTCAAGTGTCGGGGAGAGCGCTTTTGTTATGGCCCATCTTGAACGTGCTGTCGCGCGTATCCAACCAATTAAGGCGGATACGATGGTCCCGCTACGTGTTCCCCAAAGTGGCAAGATTGCAGTTATTGCGATCTTATTTTTCGCAGTTACCTGGGTAGGGACATCAAATGTTGTGACTGCCCATAAGTCGGATTTAGACGTTCGAACTATTGCAAGCTCGGAGAATATAAACGCAGCGTCGAATCGTGTTTCTGGAAGGCAGGAAGCAACAGATATTAAAGAAATAAATGAAGCCCTTGATGTGCTTCAGCGTGACGACGTTAGTTTTGAAGCGAAAAAGGAGGCTTTGAGAAAGGCCCGAGAAGTGTTAGATCAAATCAACATGGACGCTGTTATGACGCGCGAAGGATTGTCTAAATTATCAAAAATTCTTTTGGAGCAAAAGGGATTTGAAGCCGTTGGTCGGGCTTTGGAGCAAGGCAAGATTCAAGAAGCCTTAATGCTACTTAAAGAAAAGCAAGAAGAACTTGCTGCTTTATCCGATATCGATGGGCAACTTGGTATTGAGGAGCAAAAAGCAGGCGCAACGGTACGTAGTGAAAATATATCGTCCGCCGAGCTTGGGGACGCTGCGCGCGATCTTTTGAATGAGGTAGGAAGGCCAGACCCCCGAAATATTACGCGGTTGATTGAAAACTTAGAGCAAGCACAACAGCAGATGGAGTCTCAAGAAAGAGCGAATACAGCTGCCTCTAGAATGGAGAGCGCAGGTGAGCGCATGGGACTGGCTCAAACCAATGCTGCGGAGCTTGGTGGCAGATCAGCTACATCCGATCAAGTACAAGCGAGCAATGGATCACCCTCACCTGATGCTGGGAATAATGATATGTCGGGCGGCTCACTTTTTCGTCAGGGAGCAGTGAATGCTAATGAGAAAGATAAAGGTGATGATGGCAGCTCGACAGGGGCGCCCGAAGGGCATGCTGCTGCATTAGCGTTGGAAGGCCGTATGACGCAACGTTTAGATGCAGTTTTGCGTCTAGAAAAAACTCAAGTGAAAGGTGATGATAGTGTCGAAGGCGAGGAGTCGGCTTGGGAGTTTCAAGCAAGCAAGAGAGCGAAAGCTCGAACGGAAACCGTCCAAGGCTTAGATTCTGGCACCTATGACGACGTGGATGTAATTAACGGTGAATTTGTTTCTGTAGAACAGAGACAAGCGGTACAACAGTATTTTTTAGAAATTCATGAAGGAAATAAGAGATGACGTCAAGTGTGGAGCAACAGGTAAAAATTTTTCAAGATCGTTTCTCTCAAGTTGTTGATGAGGTCTCGAAGGTCATCGTTGGCAATGAAGATGTGATTTCAAACGTCATGACGTGTTTGTTGGTTCGTGGTCATGTGTTGCTCGAAGGTATTCCAGGAATTGGGAAGACAAAGATCGTACAAACGTTATCGGATGCAACTGATCTAGGCTTTTCTCGAATACAATTTACGCCCGACCTAATGCCTGGCGACATCATCGGTGCTAATGTCGTACGAGAAACTGATAGCGGTAAAAAATCGTTTGAATTTCAGAGAGGCCCTGTATTTACTAACATACTGCTTGCAGATGAAATCAACAGGGCAACACCCAAAACACAATCTGCCCTTTTGGAGGCGATGCAGGAGAATAGTGTCTCTGCAGGTGGGGCGACGCACAAACTTGATCAGCCGTTCTTTGTTCTGGCTACTCAAAACCCGATCGAGATGGAAGGTACCTATCCTTTGCCTGAGGCGCAGATGGATCGATTTTTGTTCAAGTTAAGGTTAGATTTTCCCAAGGCAGCAGATTTATTAACAATCGTTGAACGTACCACGCAACAAGATGAATTAACAGCATCGCACGTGCTTAGTAAAGCTGAGATTTTGGAAATGAGAGAAACAGCGCGAGCAGTTCCTGTTGCTGAGCCGGTTATGCGGTATGCAATAGCACTCGCCCTTGCGACACACCCTGAAAGTACTGAGGGGCACGATTTAGCCAAGCAATATGTTCGATTTGGTTCGAGTCCTCGTGGCGTGCAGTCATTAATCTTGGGTGCGAAGGTCAATGCGCTGCTCAATGATCGATTTTATGTGAGTATCGATGATGTCAAAGCGGTTGTGATGCCAGCGTTAAGGCATCGTGTTCTGATTAATTTTGAAGCTGAGGCGGAGAAAGTAGACTCTGACCAAATCCTTGAGGAAATTGTTCGTTGTGTTGCGTTACCTAAAACTTAAGTGCCAGTGCTTAAACACCTCAAACGCAGCCTCTATTAAAGAATAGTGTTGAAGATTTATGTCAACTCTTCTAAGTAAGGAATTTCTGCGTCATTTAGAGGGTATTTCACTGCTGCTTCGTCGGCCGGTGGCGGGACATTTGCGTGGTCAGCACAGATCACGGCGAACTGGTTCTGGCATGATCTTTGCTGATTACAGGCCTTATTCTTCAGGTGATGATATTCGAAACCTCGATTGGGCTACGTATATGCGCTTAGACCGCTTGGTGCTTCGTATGTTTGAGGAAGAGGCTGACACTCCGATATACATATTTATTGATAACAGTGCATCAATGGGTGGCGAGGCTTCAAGAAAGCTGAAGATAGCCAAAAAACTTGCTGCAGTTTTGGCCTATGCGGGACTTTTAAATCATGATCGGGTGAGTTTAATTTCATTTTCTGATGGCGTGGTGAAAGAAATGCCAGGGCGGCGCGGCAAAAACCACATGTGGCGCGCAATGCATTTTCTAGATTCTTTAAAAAATGAAGGCCAAACAAATTTGGCGAATACGTTCCGTCGTTTTTTTGGGACTGGTCGCACCCGAGGTTTGGTATTTGTGATTTCAGATTTTTTGCTTGAGCAAACACTCGAAGATAGTTTTCGTCCACTTATCCAGTACGGGCATGATGTTTTTGCGGGTCATATTATTGCCCCAGAGGAAGAAAGCCCCAGTTTGAATGGGCAAGTTGTTTTGGTCGATTCAGAAACGCGCGAAGCGCTAAACGCTCAAGTGACCGAAACGATGTTGGCAACCTATCGAATGGAATTTAATAAGTACCGGGCGAATACAGAGCAGTTTTTCAAGCATGCAGGATGGAGCTATGTGTCTTTACGAACAGATGTTGATTTTGAAGCGTCTGTGCTCACAGCTTTAAAGAAGGAAGGCATGTTTCGATGATAACTTTCTTTGCATCAAGTCCTTTGTTCTCGTTCTTATTATTTGGCCTAATCGCCGCGGTAATTCTGCTCTATCTTTTGCGGCCTCCATTACTCAATCGAGTGATATCGTCCAATCTGATTTGGAAGCGAGTCATTGGTTCTTCTCGTCTGATTAGTGAGCGGTGGCGGTGGTGGTTGTCGCTTTTGTTAGCTTTGTTTATTGCGATTTGTTTGCTGTCAGCTGCGTTGCGCCCTTCGGTTGATGGTCAGGCTGATGATAGAACATTGATCATCCTTGATAACTCCCCGTCGATGGAGGCTTTGACGCAGAGTGGACTCAGTCGCTACAATGTTGCCAAAGATTCTGTGATGAAACTTTTGGCGTCCCTATCAAAAGATGTTCAAGTCATGCTGGTTGATACGCAAAGGCAAATTACGACACCTTCTTTTAGTTCGGTTTCAGATGCTTTACAAATTCTTGAGCAACTTGAAATCGGTAATAGCCTTGAACCGCTTGTCCCATCTCAAGTGGCGACAGTCGATGCGTCGAAAAAATTCATATATACGGATGGGGTCTTAATCGGTGGGGTGCCTGAGAATTTCAATCTTGTCTCGGTCTTTCAGTCTGCTCCCAATGTTGGAATCACCCGATTATCTTTTGCCACTGTTCCTGGCGATGCACAAAGACGACAGGCATTTGTTGAGGTTGTGAATGCTGGGAGCGATTCGCAACTCGTTGAGATAGAGTTGGCTCAGACTCAGTCTCGAATTCTTAGGAGAAGGGTCGATTTAGGACCCCATGAAAAAGTAACCCACATATTTGATGCCACGAAGTTTGATAGCGGCCCTGTCAAGGCGGCTGTATTTTCTAGCGCGGACAGTTTTAAGGCTGATGATACGGCTTTTGGATACATCACGGAAAAGAAGCAGGTTCGGGTGGGGTTAGTTGCGAACACGCAGGATTCGAAGTTGTTCACCTTGCTCAGCTTAATGCCGCGTGTATCCGTGAGCCAACTAACGCCGGCTCAGTATGAGGCCCTTAAACCTGGGGAGAGAAGTTTCGACGCAATGGTGTTTGATGGAATTCCATCTGAGCGTAAACCCACTGTTCCGTCTATTTTCTTCGGTGTTGACTCGTCTAATTGGCTGGATATTTCGGTCACGCCAATTCGTAGTTCGCAACTTTCAGTCGAAAAAAATACTGTACACCCTATTCTTAGAAATATATCTATGTCGGATCTCTTAGTTGAGACCGCCTTCGTATTTGGCGTTAGTGGCGGTGTGGATCCCTTACTCGAAGCTGAGGATGGGGAGATTTTGGCAATTGCCGTTCCCGGCGCAATTAAAAACATTCTCTTTGGATTCGATCTCGATAAATCTAATCTTACTTTTCTTGCGGATTTTCCAATTCTTCTCTCGAATTCAATTACTTGGTTAGTTGATGAGCCTCCGGTTTTGAGTGCCAATCTGGGAGTTGTGAAGCTCCCGGGTGATGTGACAAAGATTTATCGTATCGATGGAGTCGATATACCTCTATGGTCTGCCGATGGGAAGGCGTATTTTCATACTCAGGAGGCGGGTTTGTACACGGCATTTACGCCTAACGGGCCTCTAAGAGTTTCGGTGAGTCAACTGGATCAGCGATTCAGCGACATTAACGTATCAAAGTTACCGAGTCTCGAGTCCTCTCAAAACATTGTTAATCCAAGATTGAGAGGGTATTCGTTCGCATTCCTGGCTGGCGTTATGACTCTTATTTTATTGATGCTGGATTGGTATTTTTACCACCGGCGTATTACCCAGTGAAAATGTGGTGCTTATGTTGAGTATTGAAAATCCACATGCGCTCTGGTTGATTTTAGTCTTGCCATTGGTTTGGTGGTTGGCTGCAAACACAAAAACAGCTCTTGGACCTAGGCATCTCCGGCTGGTAAGTGTCATGCGTGGGTTGGCAGTTGTAGCCGTAATTATGGGCTTGGCACAGCCAATCTTGCGATATGCTAGCCAGGACGTATCCGTAATCTATGCGGTTGACGTGTCCAGAAGTGTTGCTGCGGATTCCATAGAAAAAGCACTTAATTGGATTGATGCGGTAGAAGAACGACATGATCCTGCTCGATCGAAGCTTGTGATCTTTGGGAAAAACCGCGCAGTCGTCTCTTCGACTCAGGAAGCAAGAGCTATAACCATTGCTGATCTTGGTTCAGATGTTCCGTTAGATGAATCCGGCTACATAGAGCAGTCAGGTACTAATCTTCAAGATGCCATTGATGAGTCGCTTGCTTTGCTCGGTTCTGATTCCATTAAGAGAGTCGTTTTGTTTTCTGATGGGAATCAAACAACTGGCTCCTTATTGGATTTGGTTCAAGCTGCTCAGAGGTCTGATGTGCGCATTTTCCCCATGGTGGCTGAGTCTGCCCAAGTGGAAGATGCCTGGATTAGCAACGTTAAATTTCCTGATCGACTCAGGGAGTTGGAACCCACGACCGCATTAATCAGTGTGTATAGCCCAGAGCAAACCAACATTGAGATCTCTATTTCATCTGATGGTGATCCAATTGCAACGCAAGCGTATCCGGTTGATCGAGGCTTCAATGATGTGCAGATGAATATTAAATTCCCTAATTCAGGATTGATACCTTTGGACATCTCGATGAATGTTGATGATGACCCCTATCTTGCGAATAATCGTTCTCGAATGAGTGCTTGGGTTGAGAAAAAGGCAAGAGTGCTGTACCTGGAAGGCATATTGGGCGCTTCATCGTATTTGAGCGAGGCCCTATCTGAGGGGGGGTTTGAGGTAATTGTTCAGGATCGTATTCCTAAATATGATGAGTTAAAGTCCTATGACGCGCTGATACTCTCTGATGTGTTGGCTGAAGGGATCTCCTCGAATTCTATGGAAGATATTAAACGGTATGTCAAAGACTACGGAGGGGGACTCATTTTCGCGGGAGGAGAAAACACATTTGGAGATGGAGGATATTCGAATTCCACTATTGAAGACTTGTTGCCCGCTAACTTTCAAGCTCAGGAAAAACGTAAAGGTATGGCTCTTGTCATTGCAATTGACCGTTCATACAGTATGAAAGGTAGTAAAATCGAGTATGCAAAAGAGGCTGCGCGGGCTTCTCTAGATTTGCTCGAAGAGCAGCATTACTTTGGTGTTGTTGCTTTTGATTCTCAGCCTTATGTGCCGGTTCCCGTGGAGCTGGTTAAGTCTAAACGTAAAGCGGAGGCACTCATCAGCCGCATTCAAGCGAGTGGGCAAACAAACATATATCCAGCGTTAGGTATTGTTTACCGGCTACTCAAAGATCTTGAGGTCTCTAAGAAGCATGTCATTCTTCTATCAGATGGTGATACTGCCCCAGCGGAGTATGAGCGCTTGATTGAAAGAATGAGGGATAGCAATATCGTGATCTCAACCGTTACCATTGGCGATGGTGGAAATCCAGGTTTGATGCGGCAATTGTCAGACTGGGGTGGGGGTCGGAATTACTTGGCGCTTTCTGCTGAATCGATTCCGCAGATTTTTACTGAGGAAACCAAGAAGGTTGTGGGCACCAGCCTTGTAGAAGAGCCAATTCTGACCGTGATGAAACAAGAGATTGGCTCTTTATCCGGCATAGATCTGCAAACTGCTCCTCCGCTAAAGGGTCATATTGCCGTTAAACCTAAGGATACTGCGGAGACAATCTTGGTGACTCAGCAGGGCGCTCCTTTATTGACGCGCTGGCAGTATGGTTTAGGGAAGACAATGTTTTTTACCTCGGATGTAAAGAATCGCTGGTCTGCTGATTGGATTCAATGGGAGGGCTACGGCAAATTTTGGTCACAACTCACGCGTGGCGTTCTCAAGCAATTAGGTTCGACGACCGTTTTTTTTAACGGTGAGCGACAAGACGACGTGGCTATTTTTAACTTAACGCTACTTACCGAGGGGGGTAATTTTAGGAACGGTCTTGTTCCTGAGTTGAACCTCAGTGTTGGGCAGGAGGTTCGGGTAGCTAAAATGTCACAAATCGCTCCGGGCCAATATCAATTAGTTGTGCCATTTAAGGATCAACAGCCGATTTCTGCCACATTGTTGGCGAAGAGTGATATCTCTGATGATATTGTGGACATGGCTGGGTCAAGATCTATTTTCCCCAGCTTCCCTGCCGAATATCGCTTCACAGGCCCTAATCTCGAATTATTATCAGCGGTTGCTTCGTCAACCGGCGGAGCGCTTGATGCGCGTGCTGATCAAGTCTTTGCGCCTAGCGATGACATTGCGCAGAAACGTTTCGCATTGTGGCCTATCTTAATGATTTTGGCGTTATTTGCATATCTGGTTGATATTTTTGTGCGGCGCTCCCCTCTTGTTTGGGAACGCCTATCTGACTAGGCTCGGTACTTGCCTTTCGCTTGCCTTGAGGCTATGGTATTTCTACTTTTTGACTTAACTATTTGGATTGGTTGATGTGCGAGGCGCATGAATCAAATCCAAAAGTGCTTGGAGTAGGCATGTTTCTTTCTCGTGGCTTATTACTTTCCATCCTCGTGGTTGCTTCTTCAGCTCAGGCTAACATAGCGGATGGCCAGCGTGCTTACGAAGCAGAAAATTACGTGGTCGCTTTCAGTATTTTCGAAAAAGCAGCCAATGAAGGGGACCCACAAGGACAATTTTATCTTGGTGAGTGCTACTTCAATGGGCGAGGGATACCGCAAGACTTCGCTTTATCAGTGAAGTGGTATACGGCCAGCGCAGAACAGGGATTCGCTCAGGCGCAGGAGCATTTAGGTAATTTGTATTTAGCAGGGAAATTTGTTGATCGTGATCCGGAGCTGGGTGTGAAGTGGTATAGCGACGCCGCTAAACAGGGTAGTGTAAAGGCAGCTTTAATTGCTGGTGCACTTTATTTTGATGGGAAGGATGTTGAGAAAGATCTAAATAAGGCCTTGAGCGCGTACCTTGTAGCCGCCACATCTGGGAATGTTGATGCTCAAGAGATGGTTGGCTACATTTACTTTTCTGGCATCTTGGGCGAACCAAGTTTTCCTAACGCACTGATTTGGTATGAGAAGGCAGCTAAACAAGGACATGCTCGGGCCAGTGCTGCGCTCGGTTTTATGTATGAGCGTGGTGAGGGTCTCGAAAAGGATGCGGCGCTTGCTGCGAAGTATCTCAAACAAGCTGCTGATGCCGGGGAACAATCTGCTTTCAAAAGTCTTGCTTGGGCTTATTACGAGGGCAATGGAATTGAAAAAACCCCTTTTGAGGCATTTAAGTGGTTTTCTAAGGCCGCTGAGGCCAATGATGCCGAATCAAAATTCATGTTGGGATACATGTTGCGGGATGGGTTAGGTACCGTGAGAAATATTCAAGATGCTGTGCGGTGGTTTGAGGCGGCGGCCAACGAGGGGTATGAGGCGGCTCATTATGAGTTGGGGGAGTTGTATTTTTTTGGTACAGATGGTCTTTCGATTGACTTCGCGCTTGCTTTAAAGTGGTATCGAAAGCCAGCTGAATCGGGTAACGCGTATGCACAATATCTCTTGGGGGATATATATGATCAGGGTTTTTTAGGCGATAAAGACCCTAAAGAGGCAGCCAATTGGTTTTTGTTGGCCGCAAATCAGGGTGAAGTGCGAGCGCAGAGCCGACTTGCGTGGATGCATTTCGAGGGTGTCGGTGCTGATAAGGACTTAATTGCGGCATATGTTTGGAGTAATTTAGCTGCTACCGCATTAGCTGGAGAAGAAAGAGCAAAGCTTGATGAATTGAGAAGCTATATTAGTACTAAGCTTTCCCCCGACGATCTGAAACTCGCGCAAGAAAGAACCAGAGCCTGGAAGGCTGAGCGTTAGTGCTTACTTGCCAGATGTTCTGTATCGATCAACAACATCTAAATTAAGATCAATGCCTAGGCCGGGTGTTTCCGACAAAATAATGTCACCGGTGTCTTTCTCTATGTTTAAGGGTTCTTTAACGAGTTGTGTCATTAAAGGGTGCGCCGGAAACACAGTCTCTGCCATGCTTCCATTTCGAATTGCGCCTAGAAGATGAAGGCCTGCAGCAACGGCTATGGCAGAACCGTGGATATGTGGGGCGACTGGCAAGTTGGCTGCTTGGGCGAGGTGAGCGATCTTCAAGCATTCAGTTAAGCCACCCGACCAAGCAACATCGGGTTGCACAAAATGCACCGCACGATGGCTGATGTACCTTTGAAAATCTACAAGGCCGTAGCTACAGGTTTCGTATCCGGCAACGGGTATGGATACTTTTTGAGCTACTTCTTTGCTACCGAGTAAATCGTCTGGCCAAACCGGTTCTTCATACCAGTAGATATCAAAAGGCTCCATTCTCCGTCCCATTTTTACGGCTGTCGCGACATCCCAGGCGCCGTTGGCATCCACGCACAGTTTTATGTCAGGGCCAATAGTTCGTCTTACTAAATCTACTCGCCGAATGTCTTCATCGAGTGTGACTTCCGCAATGCCGCATTCCTCTGAAGCTCGCAAGGGTGACAATTCAATACCACTGTTTCGACCGACTTTCATCTTTACTGCCCTAAATCCAGCATCAACATAGTTTTTCATTTCAACGGCTAAGTCGTCGAGGTTTTTGCTCTCTGAGTAAAAGCCGCCCGTGGCATAAGCAGGTACTCGCTTTCGGTATCCGCCCATCAAACGCCAACACGGTAACTTAGTGATTTTTCCTTTAAGATCCCAAAGTGCAATATCGATTCCACTTATGGCTGCGATGATTATTCCTCCCCGAGCATGCTTGTACGCACGTTTATGCATCAGGTCCCAAAGAAGCTCTGTGTTTATCGGATCTTTCCCAATTAAGTAGGGCTTTAATTCCTGCTCAATGACGTGCACCGTGGAGCTCATCGGTCCTCCAAAGTGTGCTGCTTCACCAATGCCAATCAGTCCATCATCAGTAAAAATTTGCACGAGTAGTGCAGGCTTATTTTTCATTGTGTAGTTGGCGTCGTATACCGTCTCGTGCAGCTCAACTTCTAAAGGAATAGTTTGGATGTCAGTTATTCTCATATGGTATTTAATGTTCTAAATAAATTCTTTTTTGTTATATTTTACTTTTTGGCGTTGATTAATTTTTAGGCAGTACAAACAAGAGTATTAGTGGGTAACAATTTTTAATTCTTAAGTTTCAAAAAAAATTATGTTATCCACAGTTTCTGTGGATAGTAAATACCTCTCAATGCCAGGAAAAAATTTATTGCACCAAAAATGAGCGAGTAATCTTTACAAATAATGTTAGCTGAAAACAATAATGCCTAATTGCGTCCGTTCGCAAGAAAAGTGACATACGTATAATTTTTATCTTATGCTTTTATTGCAGTGCACTAATCAGTCAATAGCTTGCAAATTATTTTTGTAATCAAATTTCCAGTCTTGCGCCTCGGAAATTATTTCAAATAAATCTGGATTTTTTGTAACTTCTTCGAGCATGTTTGTAGATACGTCAATCTCACCAAGTGATAATGTGTTCTTGATTCTCACGATGCGGCAATCTTCAGGCTTGGTTCTGACTACTGTTTTGATTGCTAGAGCTATTGCTTCTCTATCCGAGTTCATGATGATCGGAATCGCAGCACCATCTAAGTTCATGGCGGTGATCACGTTGGCGTAAGTTGCACCAATATCCATGTCGCGATAAAGCCGCATGGTCGTTACGTCGGCCCCGCCAATTCCAGTAGCATTACCATGACTTTCTGGGGTGATACGGAGTACTACAATTTTTTTGACATGTAATCCGCTGTCCCACTGTACCGCGCGTCTATTACGGCCAGTAATATTCGGATCAAAGCCAGCGCCGCTGATATTTTTTCCCATTTCTTCAATGATCAAGACATCGATATTTGAAAAATTGAGTTTAGGCATATTTTGTTTCGCAAGTACTTGAAGTGGAGGTTCTTTTTCGTGAATCTCCTCCGCTGGGATGACCTCTATCAATGCAGTTTGATCGAAGGCATTTTCAACAATACCCACCCCAAATAAGACGTTACGTTTATTGATGTTTACATCACGGATTTTTGGCAGGAGTGTTGGAAACATATCCATGCCGTGTTGATGGTAGATTGCTGCACCATTTATTTTGCCAATACCAATAGCGAGCATTTTCGTGATTCCGCTCTCCGTCTGACCTCGAAATGAGGTGTGTGGCTTAACTCTATTGATCACAACAATCCCGTCGGCATGAGCTGCGTTGCTGTCCATATGCACGGGTGTTCCATCGTCTAACTGCCCAACTATCTCGGTATCCATGGTGGCATGTATTGGTACAGCCATTATTTCTTCCGTGATGCCATATCCAGCGAGCACTTGCTTCTGTCCTTCAGCGGTAGCGGCTCCGTGACTCCCCATGCAGGGAAAGATGAATGGTTTCGCGCCAAGTTTGATTAACTCTTCGATGACGGCTTTTGTAATGGCCGCAATATTAGCAACGCCGCGGCTTCCACAGCCAACGGCAATTTTTTGGCCGGGTAAGACTTTGTTTTTGATGGACTCTCGTGCAAATTCTTTTTTGATAACTGAGGCAATATCGTCGATTTTTGGCGCGCTGAATTTCTGTTGCACGCGAATCATTTTGCTAAGTGAAAAATCTAAACCCCCTGCAATTTCAACGTTTATGGTGTCTTTAATCATTGGTGTACCTGTGGTTGGAAGGATATTTGAAGGTAAATCTTGAGGGCTTAAATAAGGGTTGGGACCACATAGGGTCCTTCGGGTATGACCGCTAAGCTTGGTTCTGAGTATAACTCTAAGTTATTAAGCACGCGTGAACGAACAAATTCATCCAGGTTGTCTATGATGTTTACGCCGGTCAGTTTGTGGTCTGTCGAGCTAAGACCCGGTGAGTATAAATGAACGTGGCCAACATTCATGATTTTCGTCTGCATTTGGGTTTGCCATTCATCCACCGCGGCATATGCTTTCTGCGCAATTTCAGCGCAAAAAGCAGCAGCCCCTTTACTGACAAGCGTTTGTTGCGCTTTCCTAAATTCTTTTGACCCCATTCCCTCGGCACACTCTGAAGCGATAATGAGGTCTCCCCCAGGCTCTAGTATTTGATACGGGACAACCATTCCTTTAACTGTTTGATAGTAGGTTGAATCTAGAGGGTAGCCCGCAGCACTTGTCACTATTGTGTTGAATTTGCGGCGCATAGGTACAGATAGATAATCTTTTGCAAAGGCGACGGCTGCGAGGTGGCTGGCAACTATTTCTCCGAAGTTAATCAACGATAGGTTTCTATGCTCGTCTAGCACGGTATTCACGCACAGCACCTCGCCGAGCATGGAAACAATTTCAAGTTGCTCCTGGTGTAGAGGGTTTCCATTCAGGATACAGCTATCTGAGTTTGGGTCCGACATGAATTTATGGTTATGGAACGTTGTGATCGTTTCTTCGTGTGCAACGCCAGGGGCAATCACTTTGCGCCCACCAGAATAGCCTGCCATGAAGTGCGGCTCGACTAGCCCTGTCACAATTTTGAGGTCAGCATTCACAAAACGTTTATCCAGCTTAACTTTAGTGCCCTTAGTGGTCGTGCCGATCAGGGCATGGTCTTCGTCATTTTTTGCGAAATGATTGAAAATCTTAATGTTTTCAAGGATCCATGGATCCCCAATGAGTTGTTCGAGCTCCTCGCCTTCATTGGGCCTATGTAATCCGGTTGCAATCAATATTTCAATGTTTGATTGTGAAATGCCGGCTTTAAGGAGTACGGAGACGATCTCTGGAAGCAGCAAGTGATTAGGGACGGGTCTTGTGATGTCGCAGATTAGAATGCATGCATTGTCCTTTGTTCTGGCTTTTTCTAGAAGTGGTAACGAATTGATGGGGTTGTTGAGCGCTTTTTGAATCGCCAATTTGGGATCGCTCTCAAAGGGCATCAACGGTTTGCGGATGATTTCGGCTTTCCAGGCCTTTTCGAGCTTGAGTGGAATGCTGCCTCTTCCAAAATTTAAGTCAATATGCATTCATTCACCACTGATACAGACAATACATAACATTAAACCGATCTGATTTTAAACGGTACTTAGGTTGCGTGTGTAGGTAGCGAGAATTGGCGTCTCGCTTATTCGAAGAAAATGGGTATGGTCTTGATAAAAAAGATGATGGCCAACACATTTAACGATAAGGCGACGATGCTGAGGCCGCGCACTAACCATAAGTTCTTGTTTGGTATGCGTTCTTTCAATAAGGATGCCGACAGTAACGATGCGACAAGCGACACTGCGGGCAGTAGCCCGAGAATAGGAATGACAACGAGAAACGTAAACACAGCATTAAATGTTTCAGGAGCGCGTATATTTGAGATCATCCACATCGCTAAAATGCCAACAAGTACCAATAGGGCACTCGATTGCGTAGGATTTTTACAAGCCCATGAACTTGTGGTGGCCGTTTCTCGCAATTTTTCTTCCAAGTTTATATCCTCCTAAATTTAAGGGAAATGAGCCCTTAAAGGGGTATTTTCAGTAGATTCTTATGTCAAAGTACAGTGTACCAAACGAATCAAAGCGTTTACCAATCAATCACTAGCCCTCTTTTTTTGGCATACAACAACCTTCCGGTGGTGGGGCACGCGCATGCGGAGTTGACCCGCACCATCGTGGCCCGCGACGAAGTGCAGGTAGCCCTGCAGTGTGATCATGTCTGCGATATCTCGGACCAGTTCACGCGGGGTTTGCTGGACGTGATTTTGAGTAGGGTGCGATGCTACCCCTAGAACTACCGTGAATCGTATTTTCTTGCATGCTAACCCAATGATTGACAACAAAATCTGAAAACCTGATAATGCCCCGCTTCGTTCGGAGGGGTTCCCGAGCGGTCAAAGGGGGCAGACTGTAAATCTGTTGGCTCAGCCTTCGAAGGTTCGAATCCTTCTCCCTCCACCAGCAAATGGTTTTTGTAGTAAATTTTTTGGGGCGTTCGCATTAGCACTAAATTTATTTGGTTTCTTGGCGGCTTGAGTGCAACGTAATTGACTAGCTGCCGTCGCGCCTGCGGGTGTAGCTCAATGGTAGAGCTGAAGCCTTCCAAGCTTATGACGAGGGTTCGATTCCCTTCACCCGCTCCAAAATTGCTTTAGCCGCGTGCCCATGTAGCTCAGTGGTAGAGCACTCCCTTGGTAAGGGAGAGGTCGCGCGTTCAATCCGCGCCATGGGCACCAAACTTTTGTGCGCATTTTTTTAGAGTTAGTATCAGTTTAATGGGGGGGTTAATCATGGCAAAGGGAAAGTTTGAGCGGACAAAACCGCACGTGAATGTTGGAACAATTGGACACGTTGACCATGGTAAGACGACGCTAACGGCGGCGATTACAACTGTTCTGGCTAAAAAGGTCGGTGGCGAGAGTAAGGCCTACGATCAGATTGATAACGCGCCTGAGGAAAAAGCGCGGGGTATTACGATTAATACGTCGCACGTAGAGTATGAGACAGCGTTGCGCCATTACGCGCACGTGGATTGTCCAGGTCACGCTGATTACGTTAAGAACATGATTACTGGTGCGGCACAGATGGATGGTGCGATCTTGGTGGTTTCCGCTGCTGATGGCCCAATGCCACAGACACGAGAGCATATCTTGCTTGCGCGTCAGGTCGGTGTTCCGTACATCATCGTATTTTTGAACAAAGCGGACATGGTCGATGATGCTGAGTTGCTTGAGTTGGTGGAGATGGAAGTTCGAGAGTTGCTCGAGAAGTATGATTTCCCGGGTGATGACACACCGATTGTGACTGGTTCTGCACTGAAGGCGCTTGAGGGCGACCAAGGGGAGCACGGTGAGGTTGCGATTATGAAACTTGCTGATGCGCTTGATACGTACATTCCTCAGCCAAAGCGAATCTTGGATATGGCGTTCCTGATGCCGGTTGAGGATGTGTTCTCAATTTCTGGTCGTGGAACAGTCGTTACGGGTCGTGTTGAGCGAGGTATTGTCCACGTTAACGATGAAATTGAAATTATTGGCTTGAAAGACACACTTAAGACAGTGTGTACAGGTGTTGAGATGTTCCGTAAGTTGCTTGATCAAGGTCAGGCTGGCGATAACGTGGGTATCTTGTTGCGTGGTACGAAGCGTGATGAAGTTGAGCGTGGTCAAGTGTTGGCTAAGCCTGGTTCTATTACGCCGCACACGAAGTTTGATGCTGAGGTTTATATTCTGAGTAAAGATGAGGGTGGACGACATACGCCGTTCTTTAATGGATATCGTCCTCAGTTCTACTTTAGGACGACAGACGTGACGGGTTCTTGCGATTTGCCAGCGGGTATCGAAATGGTTATGCCTGGTGATAACGTTCAGATGAAAGTGACGTTAATTCAGCCTATAGCGATGGAAGAAGGATTGCGTTTCGCGATTAGAGAGGGTGGCCGTACCGTAGGTGCTGGCGTCGTCTCTAAAGTCACGGAGTAAAGTTAATCAGGTGGTGCGCGTGAGTGTCTCCTCCCAGATAAGAGATAATTGAATGGATAAGCAAAAAATTCGAATTCGCTTGAAAGGGTTTGATTATAAATTGATTGATCAATCTGCTATCGAGATCGTCGAGACCGCAAAGCGGACTGGCGCCGTAGTAAAAGGTCCTGTACCCTTGCCAACCCGTATTGAGCGGTTTGATTTGCTTCGATCTCCGCACGTAGATAAAAAATCTCGTGAGCAGCTTGAAATGCGGACGCATCAACGGCTGATGGACATTATCGATCCTACGGATAAGACTGTAGACGCGTTAATGAAACTCGATTTACCAGCTGGAGTTGACGTAGACATTAAGTTGTAGTTTGTAATGTTTTAGATTGGGGCTCTCGGGCTCCTGATTTGTTAAATAATTAAAGACCTGCCAATTGAAGTGGGTCCCTCAATTGAGGAAATAATAATGGCTATAGGAATGATAGGTCGTAAAGTTGGAATGACCAGGATTTTCACTGAAGGCGGAGAGTCCGTGCCAGTGACCGTCCTAGACGTTTCGAATAATCGAGTGTCTCAAGTTAAATCTACAGAGACTGATGGGTACGTCGCCGTCCAAGTAGCATATGGAGAGCGTAAACGTAGTCGAATTAATAAGGCAATTTCCGGACATCTTGCTAGAGCAGGGGTCGAAAGTGCACGTGGTTTTCATGAGTTTCGCTTTGGCTCTGAAGCGACTGCTGAGTTGACACTCGGACAGGCGCTCGATGTCGGGTTATTCGAAGAGATTAAGTACGTTGATATCTCTGGGGTTACCAAGGGTAAGGGATTTGCAGGTGCCATTAAAAGACACCACTTTTCTTCGCAACGCGCCAGTCACGGTCAGTCAGTTACCCATAATGCTCACGGGTCGACAGGTATGAACCAAGACCCAGGTCGAGTATTTCCCGGAAAAAAGATGGCTGGTCATCTGGGTTCGGCCAAGCGGACTGCGCAAAATATTGAGCTCGTTAAGCTTGATAAAGAAAGAAATTTGATATTCGTTAAGGGTTCAGTGCCTGGTGCGGATGGGTCGGACGTTGTTGTTATTCCTTCCGTTAAGAGGAGGGTATAACTATGGAATTAAAAATTCTTAATGGATCAAATGAGGCGGCAGGCTCAATTCAGGTCTCGGATGCTCTGTTTGCTCGCGAGTACAATGAATCGTTAATACATCAGTTGGTCGTATCGTTCATGGCAAATGCCAGAAGCGGAACGCGCGCGCAAAAAGCCCGTGGAGACCTAACGCGTTCACACCGCAAGCCGTGGAAGCAAAAAGGTACTGGCCGTGCTCGTGCAGGTTCAGCAAGCAGTCCAATTTGGCGTGGGGGTGGCAAGGCTTTCCCATCTAGTCCAGATGAAAACTTTTCGCAAAAGATCAATCGAAAGATGTACCGAGCTGGTATTTCTTCGATCTTTTCACAATTGGTTCGCGAGGATCGGTTGATTATTATCGACTCATTCTCCGTCGACGCACCTAAAACAAAGTTATTGAGCACCAAGATTAAAGAGCTCGGAGTCGTTAGCGCGTTGATCGTCACCATTGATCCGGATGAGAATTTGTACTTAGCGGCACGAAATTTACACAACGTTGACGTTTTGACGCCAGCTCAAGCGGATCCCGTAAGCTTGTTGCACTTTGAGAAGGTCGTGATTACCAAAGACGCGATTGCTCATCTAGAGGAGTCATTATCATGAGCCCGTTAAAGTTCAGTCAGGAGCGATTGCTCAAGGTAATTTTGGGTCCGGTGGTATCAGAAAAAGCGACAGAAATTGCGAATGCTAGAAGTCAATTTGCATTTCGAGTTGCGACTGACGCGACTAAGGCTGAAATTAAGTCAGCGATTGAGATGCTCTTCCAAAAGGACGTGGACAGTGTGCAAGTCGTGCATGTGAAAGGTAAAAAGAAACGTACTGGTCAGCGAATCGGACAACGAAAGAACTGGAAGAAGGCATACGTTTGTCTGAAACCAGGCCAGGATATAGACCTGACATCTGGGGAGGTTAGCTAATGGCTCTCGTAAAAATGAATCCAACCTCGCCGGGTCGACGTAGCGTTGTTGCCGTTGTTAATAAAGAATTGCACAAGGGACGTCCACACGAGCCGCTCGTTGAGTCGCTTCTAAAAAGAGCTGGACGAAATAATCAAGGTCATATTACGACCCGCCATCAAGGTGGTGGGCACAAGCGCCTTTATCGAATCATAGATTTTAAGCGCGATAAGGACGGTATTCTTGGACGCGTCGAGCGGTTGGAGTATGACCCCAACCGCAGTGCAAATATTGCTTTGATTCTCTACGCAGATGGAGAAAGGCGGTACGTTTTGGCGCCGCGTGGAATTAGTGCTGGAGATCAGGTGGAAAACGGGGCGCTAGCAGCCATTAAGCCAGGTAATGCTCTACCCATTAAAAATATTCCGGTTGGTACCACCATTCACTGTATTGAGATGAAGCCGGGAAAAGGTGCTCAGATGGCTCGTTCAGCAGGAACGTCTGTGCAGCTATTGGCAAAAGAAGGTCTATATGCGCAGCTTCGTTTGCGGTCTGGTGAGATTCGAAAAATTTCTATCGAGTGTCGCGCCACTATCGGTGAGGTGGGCAATAGCGAGCATAGCCTTAGAAGTTTGGGGAAAGCTGGGGCGAAACGTTGGAGAGGTATCAGACCAACTGTTCGTGGTGTTGCCATGAATCCGGTGGATCACCCACACGGCGGCGGTGAAGGCCGTACCGGTACTAAGAGAGATCCAGTCAGTCCTTGGGGAACGCTTTCGAAAGGGTTCCGGACTCGTAATAATAAGCGGACTCAAAACATGATCGTTCGAAGACGAGCTAAATAAAGGGGTATAAGCAATGGCACGATCACTTAAAAAAGGACCTTTTGTTGACCTCCATCTTATTAAAAAAGTGGATACAGCTCGCTCTGGAAACGACAAGAGACCGGTAAAGACATGGTCACGACGGTCGACTATTTTGCCTGATTTTATAGGCTTAACTATTGCCGTACATAACGGGAGGCAACATGTTCCTGTATATGTAACCGAAAATATGGTTGGGCATAAGCTTGGTGAATTTTCGAATACAAGGACCTTTAAAGGTCATACGGCAGATAAAAAAGTCGCTAAGAGATAAGGTGAGGTTTTAGATATGGAAACATCAGCTGTACTTCGTGGTGTGAGACTGTCCCCACAAAAAGGTCGCCTTGTGGCTGACCAGATAAGGGGTATGCCAGTTGATAAGGCTCTTGATGTGCTTAAGTTTAGCCCTAAGAAAGGGGCTCAAATCATCAAGAAGGTATTGGAGTCAGCGATTGCAAATGCTGAACACAACGATGGTGCTGATATAGATGAATTGAAGGTTACTCGAATATTCGTCGAAAAAGGCCCTGTTTTTAAACGCTTTCGTCCTCGAGCTAAGGGGCGGGGGGTACAGATTCTTAAACCGACCAGTCATGTTTTTTTGACTGTCGGCGATAAGCCTAAGGAGTAGGTATGGGACAGAAAATCAACCCGATTGGATTTCGCTTAGGTGTACAGCGTAATTGGACTTCCAAATGGTATGCAGTAGGAAGAGATTTTTCCGCAATGTTGCTTCAGGATATTGAGGTACGCAAGTATCTCAAAAAGCGACTTGCTCATGCCTCTGTAGCGAAAGTTATTATTGAGCGCCCAGCCAAGAATGCCAAAATCACCATCCACAGCGCCCGACCGGGTATTGTTATTGGAAAAAAAGGCGAAGATATTGAGGTGTTGAGGGCTGAGCTTCAGCGCTTAATGGGCGTGCCTGTCCATCTAAATATTGAAGAGGTGCGCAAGCCAGAGGTTGATGCACAATTAATTGCAGACTCGATTGCTCAACAATTAACGAAGAGAATCGCTTTTCGTAGAGCCATGAAGCGAGCGATGCAAAATGCGATGCGCCTTGGTGCTCAGGGTATCAAAATAATGAGTGCGGGTCGGTTGAACGGTATAGACATTGCTAGGACCGAGTGGTATCGAGAGGGACGTGTTCCCCTCCATACGCTTAGAGCAGAAATAGATTACGGTACGGCGGAAGCACAGACCACTTTTGGAATCATCGGCATCAAAGTTTGGATCTACAAAGGTGAAACGCTCGGCGCCAAGGACCAGATAACGGCCTTGCCTGCGGATGTGCCGCCCGCGCCGAGAAAACAACGAAAAACTGGAGTGAATAATGCTGCAGCCGTCTAGGACGAAATTCCGTAAACAGTTTAAGGGTCGGAACTATGGGGTTGCAACCCGGGGAGCAAAGGTTTCATTCGGTGAATTTGGCCTTAAGGCGATTGATCGTGGCAGATTGACGGCGAGGCAGATTGAAGCTGCTCGTCGGGCAATGACGCGTTACATCAAGCGTGGTGGTCGAATTTGGATACGCATCTTTCCTGATAAGCCTATTTCCCAAAAACCTGCAGAGGTTCGAATGGGCAAAGGAAAAGGAAGCGTGGAGTATTGGGTCGCTGAAATTCAACCAGGAAAAGTATTGTACGAAATGGATGGAGTCCAAGAAGACGTCGCGAGAGAGGCGTTCAGGCTTGCGGCAGCCAAGCTTCCTCTTCGTACCATCTTTGTCCATAAAAATTTGGGATAAGGCATGAAAGCTAAAGATTTGGATAACAAAAGCGTTGAAGATTTGAATAAAGAATTACATGAGTTACTCAAGGCTGCATTTACGTTAAGGATGCAAAAGGCGACTCAACAACTGACTAACTCTAGCGAGATTGTTAAGGTTCGTCGAGACATCGCCCGTGTTAAAACCGTATTGGCAAAGAAAGTGAGTGCAAATGTCTGATAAGACCACCGCTAATCGTCGTCGACTGAAGGGTCGTGTTGTCTCCGATAAAATGGATAAAACGGTTACCGTGCTTGTTGAGCGGCAAGTGAAACACCCGCTTTATGGAAAATTAATGAAGCAATCGAGTAAGTACCATGCGCACGATGAGCCCAATGAGTGCCAAATCGGAGATACAGTGCTGATAGAAGAAGGTGTGCCGCGCTCTAAGACGAAGAGTTGGACGGTTGCTCAAGTATTAGAAAAATCAAGGCAAACCTAACATTAGGCTTGTTTGAAGGAGCGGTTTCAGATAAAATGCTCGGCTTTTCCGGTGGAGCTAATCTGGGCAATATTGCTGAGGTTGATCACTAGGAGTTGTTTTTAACCCGAACGGGTGCCAAAACTGTCCCTTGACTTGGGATAAGTTGGTTGAAATTAGGCGTAAAACTTATGATCCAAATGCAAACACGACTTCAGGTCGCTGATAACACTGGTGCGCGTTCTGTAATGTGTATTAAGGTGCTTGGCGGCTCGAAAAGACGATACGCAGGCGTGGGTGATGTTATCAAGGTGGCCATCAAAGATGCTGCGCCGCGAGGTAGGGTAAAAAAAGGCGAAGTTTATAACGCTGTTGTGGTTCGAACAGCTGCTGGGGTCCGTCGTCAGGACGGGTCCAAGATCAAGTTTGATTCAAATGCAGCAGTGTTGCTCAACGCTAAATTAGAGCCAATCGGTACGCGGATTTTCGGGCCAGTTACCCGAGAGTTGAGGACGGAGAAATTTATGAAAATAGTTTCTCTCGCACCAGAGGTTTTGTAGAGAAGGACGCGCGATGCAAAAAATTCGAAAAGGTGACCAAGTCATAGTGACCTTGGGACGAGATAGGGGTAAGCAAGGCACCGTGTTGCAAGTGCTGGCCAATACTAGGGTGTTGGTTGAGGGGGTTAATCTCGTTAAAAAGCACCAAAAGGGTAACCCAATGACGGGTGCAGCTGGGGGTATTAATACTAAAGAAATGCCGATACAGCGATCTAACCTCGCTATATTCAACCCCGCGACAAAAAAAGGCGACCGTGTTGGCATTAAAACGCTAGAAGACGGCTCTCGTGTGCGGATATTTCGCTCAAATGGCGAAATGCTCGATTCTTGAAAGGTTTTGAATGAGTAATAAGGCTAATGAAACCGGTCAGCAGGGGCTCCATGGAGCGCGGTTGGCTGAGATGTATAAGGCCGAAGTGGTTCCGGGTCTTATGAGTGAGTACAAGTATAAGTCGATTATGGGGGTCCCTCGTATCACAAAGATTGTCCTCAATATGGGCGTTGGCGAAGCGGTGGCTGACAAGAAAGTGCTTGAGCATGCAGTGGGAGATATGACTCTCATTTCTGGGCAAAAACCGATTGTTACGAAGGCTAAGAAGTCAATTGCGGGTTTTAAAATACGTGATGGATATCCTATTGGGTGCAAGGTGACGCTACGAGGACGGAGAATGTACGAGTTTTTAGATCGTTTAATTTCTGTTGCTATCCCTCGAATTAGGGATTTTCGCGGCATTCCAGCTAAGTCGTTCGACGGGCGTGGTAACTTTAATATGGGCGTTCGGGAGCAAATAATTTTCCCAGAAGTAAAGTACGACAAAATTGACATGTTACGTGGTTTGAATGTGACTATTGCGACAACTGCTAAGACCGATAAGGAAGCTCGCTCTCTATTATCGGCTTTTCGTTTTCCGTTTAGGAATTGAGGATCTAATGGCTAAAAAATCTATCATATATAGAGATATAAAGCGTCGTGTTATGGTCGCAAAATACGCAGAAAAAAGAGCAGCAATTGATGCCGTACTTAAGAGCGCGCAGTCTTCAGAAGAAGAGAAATATGTCGCGCGTCAGACGTTACAAAAACTACCTCGAAATGCCAGTCCGGTTCGTTTGCGCAATCGCTGCGCTCTAACTGGAAGGCCGCGTGGTGTCTATAGTAAATTTGGCCTTGCCCGCGGGAAGCTTCGTGAAATTGCTATGCGCGGTGAGGTTCCTGGAATAATTAAAGCGAGTTGGTAGGAGAGTACAGTTATGAGTATGAGTGATCCGATCGCTGACATGTTGACGAGAATCAGAAACGCCCAAATGGCGGAAAAGAGCAGCGTCAAGATGCCATTTAGTAACGTAAAGAAGGCAATTGCACAAGTTTTGATCGATGAAGGATACATCGAGTCGATGACCGTTATCGGGCAAGATGAGAAGAAGTCTGAGCTAGAGTTGATCCTAAAGTATTATGCGGGTCAGCCTGTCATTGAAAAAATTGAGCGCGTCAGCCGGCCAGGGTTACGTATTTATAAAGGAGCCCAAGATATTCCAACGGTTATGAATGGTCTTGGTGTTGCGATTGTCTCTACACCTAAGGGTGTGATGACAGATCGTAGAGCCAGGAGCACTGGCATCGGTGGTGAAGTTCTCTGTATCGTCGCTTAAGTAGAGAAGGCGATCATGATCTTTAAATGAAGAATCGATTTGGAGTTATAGAAAATGTCACGTGTTGGAAAAAATCCGATTAAGGTTCCCTCCGGAATCCAAGTCTCTATCGCTGGGAACAAGGTAGAGGTTAAGGGATCTCTCGGTGTCTTAAGTCGCGAAATTAGCGATGTCGTTAAAGTGACGCAACAGGATGGAGTTATAACTGTTGTGCCATTGAATGACAGTCGACAGGCGAGAGCTCTTTATGGCACCACCAGAGCGGTGATTGCGAACATGGTTACAGGTGTCTCGTCTGGATTTGAGAAGAAGCTCACGCTCGTTGGCGTGGGTTACAGGGCGCAAGCACAAGGGGATAAGCTGAACCTTTCTTTAGGTTTCTCACATCCTGTGGTGCACCAAATGCCTGTAGGTATCAAGGTTGAGACGCCACAACAAACAGAAGTCCTCATCAAAGGGGTCGATAAACAATTAGTTGGTCAAGTTGCAGCAGATGTCCGAGGATATCGACCTCCGGAGCCTTATAAGGGTAAAGGGGTGCGTTATGCGGATGAGCGAGTTGTCATGAAAGAAACCAAGAAAAAATAAGGCCAGTTCATGTCAGAGTCAGTTAAAAATGCGTCTAGGGCGCGTAGAGCTAGAAAAATTCGACACCAGATCCATAGTTCTGGAGCGGGTTACCGATTGCAGGTTCACAGAACGAACTTGCATATTTATGCCCAAATTTTGGATCGTGACGCTAAGGTAATTGTTTCTGCGTCAACGGCAGAGACTGAGGTTCGTAAGGTTCTGTCCAATGGCGGAAATATCAAAGCGGCGACCGAGGTGGGTGCGCGGATAGCGAAGAAAGCGAAAGAAAAAGGGTTGGAACAGGTTGCATTTGATCGATCTGGGTTCAAGTACACAGGACGTATCAAAGCGTTAGCGGAGGCCGCAAGAGAGGCCGGTCTACAGATTTAAAGGATAACTATGGCACGAGCACAGAATCATTCAGAGGAAAGTAAAGACGGTATCCGTGAAAAAATGGTAGCCGTTAACCGAGTCACTAAGGTAGTCAAGGGTGGTCGAATTCTTGCTTTTGCCGCTTTGGCCGTAGTGGGCGATGGAGACGGCGGTATAGGTATGGGTAAAGGGAAATCGAAAGAGGTTCCTGTTGCCATTCAAAAAGCTATGGAAGAAGCCCGCAAGAAGTTGTTAAAGGTTTCCTTAAATAGCGGCACTTTACACCACGCGGTTGTAGGAACACACGGGGCGGCGAAGGTTTACATGCAGCCAGCCTCAGCGGGTACTGGAATTATTGCTGGTGGTCCGATGCGCGCGGTCTTCGAAGTTATGGGTGTGACTAATATTCTTGCTAAATGTATTGGGTCAACTAATCCTTATAACATGGTCCGCGCAACTTTGAACGGGCTGGCAAAAATGAACTCACCATCTGAGATTGCGCTAAAGCGTGGCAAAACGGTTGAAGAGATTTTGGGGTAATTCATGAATACGACAGGGAAGCAGGCAGATAAGACTCTAAAAGTAACACTTGTGAAAAGTGTTATTGGTACGAAGAAATCCCATCGCGCTACCGTAATGGGGTTGGGTCTGCGCAGGATTAGACACACGGTTACGCTTGAGGATACTCCGGCAGTACGGGGCATGATTGCGAAAGTCGACTACCTTGTGAAAGTTGAGGGTTAAGTAAATGAGATTGAATGACATTAGCCCAGCGGATGGGTCTAAAAAAGACAGGATGAGGGTTGGTCGTGGGGTCGGTAGTGGTAAAGGTAAAACTGCAGGCCGGGGTCATAAGGGACAGCATTCTCGCGCTGGTGGCTACCATAAAGTTGGCTTTGAGGGTGGTCAGATGCCGATGGCTAGACGGCTTCCTAAGCGAGGTTTCCGGTCGATGACAAGCGACGATACTCGTGAAGTCAGATTAGACGAATTAAATAAAGTTGATGTGGATGTGATTGATTTACAGGCTTTGAAGGCTGCGCAGATTATTCCAAACTTTGTTAGCGGTGCAAAAGTGTTTCTCTCGGGGGTTTTAGCAGAGGGCAAGAAACCTCAGCTAAAGGGGATATTTGTTACAAAAGGAGCGCGACTCGCTATTGAGTCCGCTGGCGGAAAGATAGAGGATTAAGGCTTTGGCCGTCGGATTTAATAAAGATTCCGGGATGAGCAAGTATGGCGATTTAAAATCGCGCTTACTATTCCTATTGCTCGCGTTAGTTGTGTATCGCCTTGGTGCACATGTGCCTGTGCCTGGTATCGATCCGATTCAGTTAGAGGAGTTATTTAAGGCTCAGCAAGGCGGCATATTAGGCATGTTCAATATGTTCTCTGGTGGAGCGCTTGAGCGTTTCACCATATTTGCTTTGGGCATCATGCCGTATATTTCGGCGTCGATTATCATGCAGTTGATGACCGTAACGGTCCCGACCTTTGAGCAACTAAAGAAGGAAGGTGAATCTGGTCGCAAGAAAATAACTAAATATACGCGCTACGGAACTGTTGTTTTGGCCACTTTCCAAGCGATTGGTATATCAGCGGCTCTTGAATCTCAAGCAAACCTCGTACTCGACCCGGGACTCGCTTTTAGATTCACTACCGTAGTCACTTTAGTAACAGGGACTTTGTTTCTAATGTGGTTGGGCGAGCAGATAACCGAGCGTGGTATCGGTAACGGAATTTCCCTCATCATTTTTGCCGGTATAGCCGCAGGGTTACCCAGTGCTGTTGGGGGTACTTTAGAACTCGTTAGGACAGGTTCGTTCTCCATCCCGCTCGTTGTGTTAATTTTCATTGGTGTGCTCGCAATTACTGGGGTTGTGGTTTTTGTGGAGCGAGGACAGCGTAAAATTTTAGTCAATTATGCGAAACGACAAGTGGGTAATAAGGTTTATGGTGGGCAGAGTTCCCATTTACCTCTCAAGCTTAATATGGCTGGGGTTATTCCACCGATTTTTGCTTCGAGTATCATTTTGTTCCCAGCAACGTTAGCTGAATTTTTGGGGACGAATGAAAGTTTATATTGGCTCCGAGACATTGGCGGTCTATTACATCCAGGGCAGGTTCTTTATATGGTTGTGTATGCGATGGCCATTATATTCTTCTGCTTTTTTTATACGGCTTTGGTGTTCAATCCCAGAGAGACGGCTGATAATCTTAAGAAAAGTGGAGCATTTGTCCCGGGGATTCGTCCGGGTGACCAAACGACAAAGTATATTGAGCGAATAGTGATGCGACTCACGTTGGTAGGTGCTTTTTACATTACCGTCGTGTGTTTGATACCTGAGCTGATGATAGTTAATTGGAATGTTCCATTCTATTTTGGTGGAACGAGTTTGTTGATTATTGTTGTGGTTACGATGGATTTTATGCAGCAAGTTCAAGCTTATGCAATGTCTCATCAGTATGAGAGCCTTCTTAAAAAGACAAACTTTAAAGGCGGAGCGATTCCTTCGCGTTAGGGAGAAAAATGTATGAAAGTTAAAGCATCAGTAAAAAAACTTTGCCGCAATTGCAAGATCGTTCGGCGAAATAATGTTGTTCGGGTCATCTGTACAGAGCCCCGACACAAGCAGCGGCAAGGTTAAGAACACCCACCAATGAATTTTATAAGAGATAAATTATGGCTCGTATAGCTGGCGTTAATATTCCGGATCAAAAACACACGTGGGTGGCTTTGACTTCTATTTATGGTTTAGGGCGAACTCGTGCTTTTGAGGTGTGCTCTAAGGCGGGTATAGAACCATCAGTCAAGGTAAAAGATTTGTCTGGTGATGAAATGGAAAAGCTTAGAGAGCAAATTGGTACCTTTGTCGTTGAGGGTGATCTTCGGCGAGAAGTGTCAATGAACATCAAGCGTTTGATGGACCTTGGCACTTATCGCGGAACCCGACACCGAAAAGGATTACCTGTTAGAGGGCAGCGAACGAAAACTAATGCACGTACCCGAAAGGGTCCGAAAAGGGCGATTCGGAAATAGAGTAAGGCAGTAGCTCGTTATATGTAACCAATCACTTAGACTGAATGGAACTTTAGGATGGCAAAAAACACACCAAGAGCACGCAAGAAGGTAAAGAAAAATGTCGCGGAAGGTATCGCACATATTCACGCGTCATTTAATAACACGATCATCATGATTACGGACCGACAGGGCAATGCTTTGTCTTGGTCTACTTCAGGTGCAAATGGTTTTAAGGGGTCTCGAAAAAGTACCCCCTTTGCTGCTCAGGTTGCCGCAGAAGCTGCTGGGAAAATGGCTCAGGAATGTGGTGTTAAAAATATCGAAGTTCGAATTAAAGGTCCGGGTCCAGGCCGAGAGTCTGCCGTTAGAGCTCTGAACTCAGTAGGCTTTAAGATCACGAGTATCTCAGACGTTACTCCGGTTCCACATAATGGATGTCGTCCGCCAAAACGACGCAGAATTTAAGGAGCGATGAATTATGGCTAGAAATACAGATCCTAAGTGTCGCCAATGTCGTCGAGAGGGGGAGAAACTTTTTTTGAAAGGCGAGAAGTGCTACACCGATAAGTGTGGTATTGAGCGTCGACCTTATCCTCCAGGGCAGCATGGGCAGAAGGGTAGCCGTATGTCTGAATTCGGACGACAGCTAAGGGAAAAGCAAAAGATACGCCGTATCTATGGTGTGCTTGAGCGACAGTTCCGTAAAACGTACAAAGAGGCTGCTCGTCGCAAAGGTGTGACGGGCGAAACACTCTTACAAGATCTCGAAAGTCGTCTTGATTCAGTAGCTTTGCGGATGGGTTTTGGTTCATCTCGTACTGAAGCACGCCAAGTGGTCAGACACAATGGTGTGATGGTGAACGGAAGGCGTGTCAATATTCCTTCTTATATCGTCAAGCCAGGTGACATTATCGAAATTGCAGAGAAGGCAAAAACTCATCTCAGGGTTAAGGCCTCTTTGGAAGCTGCAGAAGGAAGAGGTTTTTCTGACTGGGTGGAAGTCGATGTAAAAGGGCTTAAGGGGACTTTCAAATCTATACCGCAACGGGCTGATTTGTCTTCAACTATCAATGAGTCATTGGTCGTTGAATTGTACTCTAAGTAATTTTGAACTACGTGTGGAGTAAGTTAGCTCCGCGAATTTTTTTTCGAAACTTTTGAAAAGGGTCGAATAGATGCTTAATAGCTTTTTGAAGCCAAAAATTATTGATGTAAGACTGATTGCCCCTGGGCAAGCTAAAGTGGTAATGGAGCCATTTGAGCGAGGTTTTGGGCACACGTTGGGTAATGCTTTGCGCAGGATACTTTTGTCGTCCTTGCCTGGCTTTGCGCCCACCGAAGTAAAGATAGATGGTGTGCTGCATGAGTACTCAACTCTTGACGGTGTGCAGGAGGATGTTGTAGACATTTTGCTTAACCTTAAAGGAATAATTCTCAGGCTACATAATCGAGACGAAATTACCTTAACACTTTCTAAAGTGGGTGAAGGTGCTGTCACCGCTGCGGATATTGAGGGCAGTAGTGACGTAGACATTATCAATCCTGAGCACGTGATCGCTCACCTAGCTCCTGGTGGAAAGATCAGCATGGAAATCAGAGTGCAGGGTGGTCGTGGATATGTTCCAGCTAACGCACGTTTGAATGATGTTGATGAAAACCGAGTTATTGGTAGCCTCTTGCTTGACGCATCGTTCAGTCCAGTGACAAAAGTAAGCTACGCGGTCGAGAGTGCTCGTGTGGAGCAACGAACAGACCTTGATAAGCTTGTGATGGACATCGAGACTAATGGGTCTGTTGATCCAGAAGAGTCAGTTCGTTTTGCGGCTCGAATTTTAATGGATCAGCTCTCAAGTTTTGCTGATCTGCAGGGTACCTTTGCAGAAGAAATCGTTCCACAACAGCCAGATATTGACCCAGCGTTTTTGCGACCAGTAGATGATTTAGAATTGACAGTGCGTTCAGCAAATTGTCTGAAGGCTGAGAGTATTTATTACATTGGTGATTTGATTCAGCGTACGGAGAATGAGTTGTTAAAGACACCGAATCTCGGTCGAAAATCATTGAATGAAATTAAGGACGTTCTCGCGTCAAGAGGGTTATCTCTTGGTATGAAAGTAGATAGTTGGCCGGAGTCTCGTTCAGAGCGGGCTTAAGCCTTCATCTATCGCGACTTAGTTAAAACAAGGAAGGAATTACCCCATGCGACATAGGCTTGGACTTCGAAAACTTAATCGCACTTCCTCTCATCGGGAGGCGATGTTTCGGAATATGGCGAATTCATTATTGCGCCATGAAGTTATAAAAACGACCCTCCCAAAAGCGAAGGAGTTGCGTCGCGTTGCTGAGCCGATCATTACGCTTGGTAAAAAGGCTACCGTAGCGAATCGTAGATTAGCTTTTTCGCGTTTGCGTGATAGAGAGATTGTTGGGAAACTGTTTGAAGAGCTCGGTCCTCGATATGCTTCTCGTAATGGGGGATATTTGCGAATTCTCAAATACGGTTTTAGGCAAGGAGATAATGCACCCATGGCGTTGGTGCAGTTGATGGATCGTCCTGAGTTGGATGCCGCTGCCGCAAAAGACGTTGTTGAGGAGTAACTGTAATTATTAAGGCTGACCAATTTTTAGGTTTTTTTGATCTCTCGCTATCCGGTCATTTTTGAGTTTTAAAAATTCGTTTCAAAAAGTGTCCGGTATAGCTACCTTTGACTTTGGCTATTTGCTCAGGGGTTCCTTGAGCGATGATGTTTCCCCCGAGATTGCCACCTTCTGGTCCGAGGTCTATGACCCAGTCGGCTCGCTTGATTATGTCTAAATTATGTTCGATTACCACAATTGAGTTTCCCTGATCTCTGAGTTTAACTAATATGTGGAGAAGCCAGGAGATGTCACTGAAATGCAGTCCCGTAGTGGGTTCGTCTAGTACGTAGAGTGTTTTTCCAGAGTTTCGTCTAGATAATTCACTTGCGAGCTTAACCCTTTGTGCTTCGCCACCTGATAGCGTTGTCGCACTTTGCCCCAAAGTCATATAACCGAGGCCTACCTCGTCGAGTATCGAAAGTTTACGCTTTATGCTGGGTACTGACGAGAAGAAGGTTAAAGCTTCTTTGACGCCCATTTCAAGGACATCATAAATACTTTTTCCCTTGTAATTGATGTCTAATGTCGCCTGGCTATAGCGTTGCCCTTGGCAAACTTCGCAGGTCACAAAAACGTCAGGTAAAAAATGCAACTCTATTCGTCGACTACCTTCGCCTTGACAGGTTTCGCATCGACCTCCCCTTATATTGAATGAAAACCGGCCGGAGGTGTAACCTCTTTCTCGAGCGAGAGGCACTTGCGAGAATAATTCTCTGATTGTGTTAAACATTCCGGTATAGGTAGCCGGATTTGATCGGGGACTTCTACCGATCGCACTTTGATCGACGTTTACAAGATGTTTGATTTCACTAGTCTCTGTAATTTCATCGTAGAGGTATTCGCCTTTTGTTCGGTCTCCAAGTAAGCGAGCTATAGCGGGAACGAAAGTATCATTGATTAGAGTGGATTTCCCTGACCCCGAAACGCCAGTTATACATACGAATACTCCCAGGGGTATTTCAAGGTCTACCTCATTTAAGTTGTTAGCCCTTGCGCCAGTCAGCCTGATGGTTGGCGTTGATGGGGTGATAAGCTTATTGGGAAATTCGTATATTTTTTTTGTGCCGGCTAAGTAAGGTCCCGTCACTGATTTGGGATCATTCAGTATATGTGCTGGCGTACCTTTAAACACGATTTGGCCTCCTGACTCTCCGGATCCGGGGCCGATGTCAATAACGTAATCCGCTTGAATGATTGTTTCCTGGTCGTGCTCCACTACGATTACGGTATTGCCTAAATCTCTGAGTTTTTTAATGGATTCAATGAGTCGTTGATTGTCTCTTTGATGCAGCCCAATGGAGGGTTCATCCAAGACGTACATCACGCCACTTAGTCCAGCCCCAATCTGCGAGGCGAGTCTAATACGTTGGGATTCTCCTCCAGAAAGTGTCCCAGATTTTCTTTGTAGAGAGAGGTATCCCAAGCCGACGTCAATGAGAAACGCCAGGCGATTGATGATTTCGGTGATCACTCTTTCTGCGATAACCTTTGTTTGTGAGTGATCAATTAAGGCTTCAAAAAATTTTTTGGCGTCAGTCAGCGGCATTGCATTTACTTCTGCGATGCTAAGTCCATTGACTCGTACATTCCTGGCCTCTGGTCTTAGTCGAGAGCCTGAGCAGTCGGGACAACTTCTTAGGCTAATAAACTTCGCCAATTCCTCTTTGACCGCTTCTTCTTTAGTTTCCGTATAGCGTCGATTAAAGTTCTTTATGACACCTTCAAAAGTGTGATTTTCAATTTGGATCTCGCCATTTTTTCCATGGTAATAAAATTTTATTTTCTTTTTACCAGATCCATAGAGCACCACCTCTTGCACGTCGTTCGGCAAATTTTCATAGGGCGCATTTAGGTCAAAATCATAATATTTACTCAAGCTAGACAGCATATCAAAGAAGAATTTATTTCTTCTGTCCCAGCCGCTGATAGCCCCTGAGGCGAGTGATAACGAAGGGTGAGCAATGATTTTTTCAACGTCAAAAATTTCTAACTGTCCAATGCCATCGCAAGCTGGGCAAGAACCACTTGGGTGATTAAACGAGAACATCCTCGGGCTTAATGGGGGGGAGGTGTGGTCGCATTTGGGACAGCTAAAAATGGCCGAAAGGCTGTAATCTTTAGCTGTTTCAATGTCGTGTATTAATATGCCGTCTGGGCTTTGTCTCAGGGCGGTTTCCAAGGACTCTGCTAGCCGTACTTTTGAATCGCTAGAGATTTTGAGCCGATCGATAACGAGTTGGACTTCTTTTTTCTCATGCGTAATTTTTGGCGCAGACTGGTCATCTAGGTCAATGAGTTCGCCGTCGATGCGAATTCGAAAGAACCCCTGTGCTCTGAAGCGCTCGATAAGATTAGTGGTCGTTTGCGTTTTAGCTTTTTTTATTGGGGCCAAAATGAGTATTCGTTTATCTGTCCCGAGCCCAAAAATAAATTCAATCATCTCTGAGATCGAAAATGCCTTTAAGGGTTCCTGATGCTCCGGGCAGTACTGTTCCCCAGTTCTCGAATATAAGAGACGTAAGTAATCGTGAATTTCTGTTACGGTGCCTACAGTAGAGCGTGGATTATTATTTTTGGATTTTTGTTCGATTGCGATTGCGGGGGACAGCCCCTCTATTGAATCGACATCGGGCTTTTCTAATACCTCTAAAAATTGACGTGCGTACGCTGAGAGAGATTCAATGTACCGACGTTGCCCTTCGGCGAACAAAGTATCAAATGCCAGAGATGACTTCCCAGATCCCGATAAACCTGTAAAGACCACGAGTTTATTTTTTGGGATATCGACGTCGATATTTTTGAGGTTATGGGTTCGAGCGCCCCTAACTTTTATTGAATCCATAGTTCTGTTTAGGTCAGAATAATGTACTTATTCGACGAGTGCTAATGAAAAAGAGTAACCTGGTACTATACCGCATTAACTTCTAATTTACCCCTAAGAATCTTAAAAATTATTCAATGACAAGCTTCACCCAAAGCGAACGAAGAGCCACCATCGGATTGGCGGGCGTGTTTAGTTTACGTATGTTTGGGTTATTCGTGATCCTTCCGGTGGTCGCGTTATATGCAGATACCTTGCCGGGGGGTGAGAGCGCAACGCTCATTGGTTTGGTGATAGGTATTTACGGTTTAACTCAAGCTATCTTTCAGATTCCGCTGGGGCGCTTATCTGATTTTTGGGGTCGGAAAAAGACGATATACCTCGGGCTGTGTATATTTATTATGGGAAGTCTCGTTGCCGCTTGTGCGGACTCACTGCTCATATTGTGTATTGGACGTGCTATTCAGGGAGCAGGCGCTGTCTCATCGGCAGTGATCGCGCTGAACGCCGACCTCACCAGGGACGAAGTACGTACTAAGGCAATGGCGATCATCGGCATTACGATTGGCTTTACCTTTGTCTTATCTATTGTGTTGGGTCCGGTGCTGGATGGATTTGTCGGACTTCAGGGTATATTTTTAATTACGGCGCTTTTGACTTGTTTATCGATAGCGGTTGTTTACTTCTACGTACCTGACCCGGAACCGATAGGTAAACGTGAGGAGGATTCTTCCATTAAATTACAAGTAATTTTGTGTGATCGAGATTTGCTCAGGCTTGATTTTGGGATATTTTCATTACATGGAATCTTGATGGCAATGTTTGTATCCTTACCGTTTATTCTCTCTCGCTTACAAGGGGCATTAATTGCTTGGCAATTCTATCTTGCTGTGATGGTGTCTAGCATTTTTATTATGGTGCCATTGATGGTGGTGTCGGAAAAATTTGGACATCGAAAAGTTATATTTCTACTCAGTATCATGATTATCATCTTGGCAGAGCTGCTGCTTGGTGTATTTGATTTTGGTCAACTGGGCCTCGGTCTAGCATTGGTCATGTTTTTTGGTGCTTTTAATTTATTGGAGGCGTCCCTTCCTGCTTGGGTTTCACGTGTGGCGGATTCCAAGTCTAAGGGTGCGGCGTTAGGCGCCTACAGTACTAGTCAGTATCTGGGAACGTTTATTGGGGGAGTAGCTGGAGGCTGGACATATCAGCATTATTCAGGACAAGAGGTCTTCATATTTTGTGCTGTTTGGGCGTTGGTATGGTTGCTTGCGTCGGCAAAAATGTCGGATCCAGGTAGCCGAGTTAGACAATAGATTATTTTGGCTATAGCGCATATGAGTTAAAGGCGTTACAGTAAGGGCTCAAGCGCTGATGAGGTTGTTGATCGGTCTGAAAAGGCCTGCGCCCATCGTGAAATCACAGTTTTAGAAACAGGAGAAAGTTGATGGCTTCCGTAAATAAGGTCATTCTTGTTGGAAATCTCGGGAGAGATCCTGAAGTTCGTCGTATGCCAAGCGGAGACGCAATGGTTAGCTTAAGTATTGCGACAACGGATACTTGGAAGGATAAGGGTGGTGAGCGTCAAGAGAAGACAGAATGGCACAGAATCGTTATTTTTGGTCGATTGGCAGAGGTTGCTGGCGAGTATCTTAAGAAAGGGTCACAGGCTTATTTTGAGGGGCGCTTACAAACTAGAAAGTGGACAGACAAGGAAGGTCAGGAGAAATATACCACCGAGGTTATAGCGGACCGGATGCAAATGTTGGGGTCTCGGTCAGGCTCTGGTGGTGGAGATTTTGGTGGCAACCAATCACCTAGTAAGGGGTCCGCTGCATCTGGTCCTGGCGAATTTTCTGGCGGCTTAGATGACCTCGAGGATGATATTCCTTTTTAGATACTTATCTCAATCGGGTAAATTGACGGAGGTTTTTTAGCGCTGCTTTCGCAAGAGGGCCTTTGTCACGAAAATAGCGGACCCCGCAAACACGAAATTTTTTGTAATTACACCTACCTCATCGATTGAAATCACTTACTTTTCCGGATCAAAAATCGGTAACTGGCCTCTGCTTCTGTCGTGTCGATTAAGTCGTGACCCGTTTGCCGGCAAAATGCATGAAAGTCTGGAACCGATCCCGGATCAGTTGTAAACACCTCCAGCACTTGTCCGACACCGATTTCCTGAAGTGCTTTTTTTGTTTTCAGTATGGGAAGTGGACAGTTAAGCCCTTTTACATCGAGCGATAAGTCTATTGGGATATCTAATTCCTCTGACATTTCTAGCTTAGCCTTGATTCTAGTAGTATTGTGATTTTATAGTGATTATACCTTGGAGATCCAATTGGGTCGGACGAGAATTTATTGTGATACGATTATAAAAAATATAGACAGAACGCGAGATGTTCCCACATATTCAAGTTTTTAGATGCAAAACTGATACTTAATAATTTATGTGGTAGTTCAATTAAAAGGGAGCTTTGGCTGGTTATGAAACTCAGAGATGTGGCCCTAGAGGACAAGTATATTGTTGAGGAAGGTCGTATCTTTCTCAACGGAACCCAAGCATTGGTACGATTGCCTTTGATGCAGCGTGCAAGAGATAAAAAGATCGGATTGAATACCGCTGGCTATATCTCAGGCTATCGGGGTAGCCCATTAGGACAGTTTGATCAACAGCTTTGGATTGCGAAGAAGCATCTTAAGAATCACAATATTGTGTTTCAGTCAGGTGTTAACGAAGACCTTGCTGCAACCGCGCTGTGGGGTACACAGCAGGCCGGGCTGCATGGCGAGGCTAAATACGATGGTGTGTTTGGTATTTGGTATGGCAAGGGGCCAGGAGTAGATCGATCGGGCGATATTTTTGTACATGCGAATTTGGCTGGAACTCATCCAAATGGTGGTGTCCTCGCTTTGATGGGGGACGATCATACGGGTGAATCATCGACCACCTTGCATCAAAGTGAATTTGCATTGATCAATGCAATGATACCCATCTTGAATCCAGCTGGGATTCAGGAGTTGTTGGATTACGGGTTGTATGGCTGGGCGCTTTCCCGATATTCCGGTACGTGGGTAGGTCTCAAGTGCATGAAGGATACGATTGATGCAAGCGCAACCGTTGACGTCGGTGAAGATAGAGTACAGGTGGTTCAGCCCGCCGATTTTGAAATGCCTGAGGGAGGCCTTAGCCTTCGCTTTCCAGATCTACCTATGGAGCAGGAAAGACGCCTTCATAAATATAAGATTGAAGCGGTCAAAGCCTTTGTGCGAGCTAATGGAATCGATAGAGTTGAGTTTAAAGGTGAGAATGATGTCTTGGGTATCATTACTTGCGGTAAATCGTACCTTGATGTAAGGCAAGCGTTGCACTATTTGGGTATTGATGACCAGCGCGCGAAACAACTGGGTTTGAGTGTTTATAAAGTCGGGATGACCTGGCCACTTGAGCCAATAGGGATTACTCAGTTTGCTAACGGCCTTAAGAAGATTTTGGTTGTTGAAGAAAAGCGGGGCCTTTTAGAGCCTCAAGTGAAAGAGATCTTATATTCACTCGAGCAACGTCCTATTGTTATTGGTAAAAAAGATGAACAGGGTAGCGAATTGCTTCGCTCCAATGCCGCACTCGAACCTAATGAAATCGCGATTGCGATTGCAGAGCGCATATTAGAGTTCACGAATGATCGCGATCTTGAAGATCGACTCAACCGAAGAAGGTCGATGGCTCTTGAGTCTATTGAAGTTCCAGCCATGGAACGCACCCCTTATTTTTGTTCTGGTTGTCCCCATAGTACGGGAACAAAGGTACCAGAAGGTTCTGTCGCCCTGTCTGGGATAGGTTGTCACTTTATGGCGCAATCGATGGACCGTAATACGACTGGATACACACAAATGGGGGGAGAGGGGGCGAGTTGGATCGGCGAGTCTCACTTTGTGGATACGCCCCATGTTTTCCAAAATATTGGTGACGGCACATATTTTCATTCCGGGTTCTTAGCACTGAGGGCGGCGGTCGCCTCGGGAGCTAACATGACCTATAAAATCTTGTTTAATGATGCTGTTGCCATGACTGGGGGGCAGCCTGTCGATGGTCAATTAACAGTGCCGCAAGTAACGCGCCAAGTCGCGGCTGAAGGTGTGACTAAAGTTGTAGTGGTTACGGATGAACCTGATAAATATGGTTCCAACCCAGGATTCGCTGAGGGAGTTACAGTTCATCATCGGGATGACTATGACCGAGTTCAAAAACAGATTCGCGAAGTTCCAGGGGTTTCAGTAATCGTTTATGACCAGACCTGCGCCTCGGAGAAGAGGCGCCGGCGCAAAAGAGGAACGTTTCCTGATCCGGCTAAAAGAGCACTGATCAATGATTTGGTCTGTGAGGGTTGTGGCGATTGCGGTGTTCAGTCGAACTGTGTGTCGGTTACCCCGCTTGAAACTGAGTTCGGCCGAAAGCGATCAATTGACCAGTCCTCTTGCAATAAGGATTTTTCTTGCGTTAAGGGATTTTGTCCAAGCTTTGTCACAGTTCACGGCGGAGCTTTGAAAAAGGGTCAAGGCGTGATATCTAACACTGAAAAGGCAGATCTATTTCAAGTTTTGTTGGATCCAGTTTTACCATCTTTGGATCAGCCGTACGGGATCCTTGTGAATGGTATCGGTGGGACGGGTGTTGTAACCATAGGCGCAATTGTTGGTATGGCGGCTCATCTAGAGAGTAAGTCCTTTGCCGGCATGGATATGGCGGGTCTTGCTCAAAAAGGAGGCGCCGTTTGGAGTCATCTGCAGATTGCAAAACGTCAGGAAGATTTGAAAGCAGCTCGCCTTGGCTTTGCTGGTGCTTCGTTGATTCTGGGTTGTGATTTTGTGACGACGGCGAGTGTAAAGACGATGGAGGTGGGTCAAAGCGGTAAGACATTTGCCATTGTTAATGTGCATGAGCAGATGACTGGTGCTTTTACCCGCGACAAAAATTATCAATTCCCGAGAAATGACCTGAGAGAGACAATTCGCAATCGATTAAGTGGAGATAATGTTGAGTTCGTAGAGGCAACTCGTATCGCTACCTCCTTAATGGGTAATTCGATTGCGACGAATATGTTTATGCTCGGATACGCCTATCAAAAAGGTTTATTACCTTTGGGTCACGAAGCCATCAATCGAGCAATAGAGATGAATGGAGCATCGGTCGACATGAATAAGACGGCGTTTCTGTGGGGGCGACGAGCCAGTGTCGATATGGCAACAGTAGAGCGGTTATTGAAGCCCAAAGTTGTACACAGTCAGACGGAGGAGCAACAATCGCAAACTCTTGATGAGATCGTGCAGAAGAGATTTAATTTTCTAACTGACTATCAAAATGTAGATTATGCGAAACAGTATCGGAGTTTAGTTGATAGGGTGCGGCTCAGAGAAGAATCTGGGACGAGGCTTGATGGGCTCACGGAGATCGTGGCGCGTTACTACTTTAAGCTGATGGCGTATAAAGACGAATATGAAGTGGGCAGACTTTACTCTAACGGCGTATTTCAAAAAAAGGTAGGACTGCTCTTCGAGGGAAACTATAAGATTAGATATCATCTCGCTCCGCCCCTTTTCGCTAAAAAAGATTCTGAAACCGGGCATCTTAAGAAAAAAGAGTTTGGTCCATGGGTTTTTGGAGTGTTCAAAGTTCTATCCGGTTTAAAGTTTTTGCGTGGTACGGTTTTTGACGTTTTTGGATGGACTGCTGAGAGAAAGATGGAGCGTCAACTCATTGAGGATTATCGTTTATTGGTTGAAGAGATTGCCGACACCGTGGATCAAACAAATATTGAGGTGGCTAAGAAGCTCCTATTCTTGCCGGAGGAGATACGTGGCTTTGGACATATTAAAGAAGCTAGTGTCATTCAGGTGAAGCAATCATGGCAAGTCTTGCTTGACGAATACCGTGCTGGAGGAGAAAAGCGCAAAGCTGCTTGAGAGCAGTTGTATTTTTTTAAAAGAAGTACGGCCCGATAGCATCTATTTGTGCTGTCACCAGCGCGTCGACTTTATGCTCAATAACAGTAATTGCTTCAATACTATCGTTAACGTTAGTTGCAATCACTGAATGTTTTTTTCGGTGCAGTGTGTCGACAAGTTGCGGAGTAATTAGTTGCTGCGGGATAAAAACGCAATGGCACATTAGTTTGTCATACCTGCTTGCCTCTTGAGGTAATTCGTTATTCCAGATGAGGCCTCTGAATATGTCTGGAGCAATGTCCATTAACGTGGTTAACGTCACGGTGTTCTCAGATGCGAACAAAGGGAAGAGTTTTTTTTCATGATTGACTGTTTTTAGGATATCGACGCTAATTTCTGCAATGACTCGTTCTTGGGCAGAGCTTGGTTTTAATTCGATTACCGGCCGTATTTCCAATTCAGTACAGGTTGAAAGTGCTTGATAAAGCGTGGGTAACTTCTCCCCAATGTATTCGTTGCCGTAATCACTGCCAATATCTAATCCATTAATTTGATCAAAAAATACTTCACTCGCCAGTCCAGATACACCGGTTGATGGGTCAAATGACTCATTAGTCAGGAGAATGGGTATACCATCCGCCGTTAAGCGAACATCAAAATGAATATTTTGAAACCCAAGATTTCTCGCATGTTTAATGCCAGCTAGTGAATTTTCTGGAGCTATAACTCCTCCAGTTCTCTGACTGATGACCTTTTGTCCTGCTGCGAATGATCGGTTTTCAAGCATGGCTACATTATACGAGATGCCCGTATGTGGAAGTCTGATCTATTTAGAGGTCGTAATTAACTATTGGCGTTATTCTAGGGCCCAATTTTAGATGAAATCTCAGTTTGTGCGATATACTAATTCCTATTAAATAAGGCTCGCTAATGCCCATCTATGAATATCTGTGTTCCTCATGTGGTAATAAGCATGAGGCACTTCAAAAAATCTCTGAGGACCTTTTGGTCGATTGTCCTAAATGTGGTGCGCCATCGCTGGAAAAAATGGTAACCGCTGCGGGCTTTCAGCTGAAGGGCGCTGGTTGGTATGTGACTGACTTTAGAGATAAAAAAGAACCAGCAGCGACGAAAAGCTCTCCTGTTTCCGACGGTGACAGTAAGGCCAGTCCGAGTGTCTCTGATGCAAAGAATACGAATGAAAATAAATCAATTAAAGAGTCTTCAGTGGGCAGCGGTGATTGAGAGTTGTCACAATTTTCCATACCTACTGGCCCGAATGATGTTGTAACGATACTGCTTAAAAATAACGGAAACTAATAGCAATGCGAACAAATTATTGTGGGTTAATTGACTCAAGTTATTTGGACCAAGAGGTTCATTTATTCGGATGGGTTCATCGTCGAAGGGATCACGGTGGTGTTATTTTTATTGATCTGCGTGATCGAGAGGGTATTGTTCAAGTAGTATCAGATCCTGATAATGAACAAGCTTTTGCGGTCAGTGATCGGGCCCGAAGCGAATACGTTTTGCGGATAAAAGGGCGAGTGCGATGCCGGCCAGACGGCACGGTGAATTCCTCCTTAAAGAGCGGCGAGATAGAGGTTTTGGCGAATGATATTGAAATCCTTAACGCATCAGAGACGCCTCCTTTTGCCATTGACGAAGAAGAGCCATCGGAGATAGTTCGATTGGAGAACAGAGTTTTTGATTTACGCCGTCCTCAAATGCAAGCGAATCTGAGGCTACGGGCTCTCGTCTCTAAATACTTTAGAGATTATCTAGACCGAAATGGGTTTATTGCCGTAGAGACGCCGGTTTTATATAAATCGACACCAGAGGGTGCTCGTGAATTTCTTGTGCCATCGCGTATGCACGATGGAGAGTTTTATGCGTTGCCGCAGTCACCTCAGCTATTCAAGCAAATGTTGATGGTCGCTGGGTTTGATCGTTACTACCAAATTGTTAAATGTTTCCGTGACGAGGATTTGCGGGCAGATCGTCAGCCTGAGTTTACGCAGATTGATATTGAAACTTCATTTCTTGATGAGTTCGAGATCAGAAAGATCATGGAGGACATGATTAGAGGCTGTTTCAAAAACACTCTTGAGGTTGATCTGCCTGATGCGTTCCCAGTGATGCGTTACGATGAGGTGATGCGGCTGTACGGCAGCGATAAACCTGATCTAAGAATCCCACTTAAGTTTACGGATATTACCGAGTTAATGAAGGTGGAGGAATTTAAAGTATTTAGGTCAGCAGCCGATCTCGTGGATGGGCGGGTAGTTGCGTTGAGAGTTCCGGGAGGGGGAGAGATCAGTCGGAAGCAGATTGATGATTACACAAATTTTGTTGCGATCTATGGTGCTAAAGGGTTGGCATATGTCAAAGTTAATGATGTGACTGGAGGTATTGGTGGGTTGCAATCCCCTATTATTAAGTTTCTCGCAGAGGAGGTCGTGTTAAAAGTAATTGAGCTCTCTGGTGCAGTAAGCGGCGATATCATTTTCTTTGGCGCGGACAAGGGTAGGATTGTTAACGATGCGTTGGGTGCTCTTCGTGAAAAATTGGGGCGAGACCTTGGTTTGATTGAGCCGGGATGGAAACCGCTTTGGGTAGTTGATTTTCCCATGTTTGAGTACGACGAACAGTCCAACCAATGGGTTGCTCGGCATCATCCATTTACGTCACCTAAAGATGGACATGATGTGCACATTGAGACGAATCCGGGTGCGGCTTATGCAAAAGCCTACGATATGGTCTTGAATGGTTGGGAGATTGGGGGCGGTTCGGTGCGTATCCATCAGCCCGAATTGCAAGAGAAAGTTTTCCGTTCATTAAAGATTACTCCGGAGGACCAGCGAGCGAAGTTCGGATTTCTATTAGACAGTCTTAAGTGGGGCGCTCCCCCCCATGGCGGTATAGCTTTTGGACTAGATCGGATCGTTACGCTCATGTGCGGGGCCACATCGATTAGGGATGTTATTGCATTCCCTAAAACGCAGCGCGGACAGGACTTGTTGACGGGGGCGCCTTCTGCGGTCACCGATGCGCAGTTACGTGAGCTACATATTCGTCTTAGTGGTGCCACGAAGGCTGAGACAAGAAATAACAAAGACGATTAAACTCGCATCATGTTGCATGAGGAGAGGCGGAGCCAGTCATACAAGATCCCGGTATCGGTTTTAGTGGTTGTCTATACTGAGGACTTAGAGATCCTGTTACTTGAACGGGCAGACCGAGATGGTTTTTGGCAATCGGTAACAGGGAGTAGTGAATTAAACGAGTCTTTGCATCAAACTGCAGTTCGAGAGCTGTATGAGGAAACGGGTATTAACGCATCTGAATTTCCTTTGGCTGATTGGAAGATTTTCAACGAGTTTGAAATCTTTAAGCATTGGCGTGGTCGTTATGCTCCAGGGGTTACTCATAATATGGAACACGTGTTCGGCGTACGTGTCCCAGAGCGGGTATCCATTAAAATATCCCAGCGTGAGCACACTCAGTTTGGTTGGTTTCAGATTGAAGATGCTATTGGTCGAGTTTTTTCTTGGACTAATGCTGATGCGTTACGATTTTTGCTGAAGTCACATTTGAGTTTGCGCTGAGTTTGCTGCATTAAAAGACATCTCATGTAAACTTTGTAGTGATAGTATTTGGAGGGGTTAATGTCTGCGGCGCTGCATTGACTAATTTAGATTTTTGTTGGGGAAATTAAGGTGGCCATGGAATTAGTAACGAGTAGAGATTTTTTGGATTATCGTGATCGTTCAGATGATGAATGTCATAGGCTTATCAAAAGAGCTAAGGCTAGCCTTGGAGATGATTTAGTTATTCTCGGCCATCATTATCAAAGGGCGGATGTATATCAACATGCCGATTTGAAAGGGGATTCTTTGAAGCTTTCGAAGCTGGCATCACAAACAAATTCAGAACACATTATTTTTTGTGGTGTTCATTTTATGGCTGAAGTGGCCGACATTATGTCTAAGCGAAATCAAAAGGCATTGCTTCCTGATTTGGCTGCGGGTTGTTCAATGGCTGATATGGCTAATTTGTCTAAAGTTAATCGAGCATGGACTGAGATCAAGTCCGTTCTCGGCGAAGACATGTCGGTGACGCCGGTTACTTACATTAATTCAGCAGCAGATCTCAAAGCGTTCTGTGGGGAGCACGATGGCATTGTGTGCACGTCATCGAATGCGTCCCAGATCGTTACTTGGGGGTTGGGACAGCGAGAAAAAATCTTGTTTTTCCCAGATCAGCATTTAGGCCGTTGGTCTGGACATCAGCTAGGCTTAATCAATGAGATCGATATGAAGGTTTGGGATCCAGATTTGTGGATGGGCGGGCTCACTGAAGAAGAAATTAAGCAAGCAAAAATACTCTTGTGGAAGGGGCATTGCTCGGTTCATCAGATGTTCCAGCCGGAGCACATTGTACGGTTTCGTGAAAAACATCCAGAAGGCCATGTTATTTCGCATCCAGAGTGCCGGTTCGAGGTTTGTGAGCAATCTGACTTTGTTGGCTCGACAGAATATATCGTTCAGACTATTGCGGCCGCTAAGCCCAATACGCATTGGCTGGTTGGTACTGAATTAAATTTGGTAAATCGAATCGCTGAAGAATTTAGACCAGAAGGCAAGGTAGTTGAGTTTATGTCACCACTTGTGTGTATGTGTTCTACGATGAATCGTATCGACCCTCAACATTTGGCCTGGCAAGTTGAGAATTTGCTTGACGGCACACTGGTGAATCAAATTTGTGTTCCTGAGTCGGATAAGGATATGGCGCGAGTTGCTCTTGACCGAATGTTGTCAATTTCTTAGTTTCTTATAAGGGTGACTACCTGTTGTTGGATGAGTAAGGGTTACTCTTGGGATCTTAAGGGGTGACAAAAACTAATTGGTTGACTCTGAAGTCTCTGGCGCCGTACGTCTTGGATTTTAAATTTCGTGTAATCATCGCTCTTGCATTTCTGACCCTTGCCAAAGTGGCCAATGTGTCGGTGCCTCTTGTGCTCAAAGAGGTAGTTGATTCGCTCTCCTCACAGAGCCAGGTTATTTTCCTTCCTTTTGCGCTGCTACTTAGTTACGGTGCGTTAAGGATGTGCGCCGTGGTATTTGCTGCGTTGCGTGATGTGGTTTTTGTCAAAGTGACTAGTCGTGCAACAAGAAAAATAGCGCTAAAGGTATTTCGGCATCTTCATGATCTGAGTCTTAAATTTCATCTTGGGCGACAAACTGGGGGAATTACGCGTGAGATAGAAAGAGGGACGCGCGGCATTTCCACTTTGTTGACGTATACATTATTCTCGATTATTCCCGTGATACTCGAGTTTGGTTTTGTTGCGGCTATTTTGATAGATCGTTTTGACTGGCGGTTTGCAGCGATTACTTTTTCAGCAGTAATTTTCTATTTGCTGTACACCTTTCTCGTGTCCGAATGGCGGATAGGCATTCGCCGTGAAGCTAATGAATGGGATACACGATCGAATTCCCACGCAGTCGATACCCTTCTCAATTATGAAACGGTTAAGTATTTTAATAATGAGGATTACGAAGCGAAAAGATACGACACTTTCTTACGTGAGTATGAAGGGGCTGATGTTAAAACTGGGACCTCGCTCGGGCTTCTCAATATAGGGCAAAGTATCATCATAGCCTTAGCAGTTACGGCGTTGATGATACTAACCTCCCAAGGAGTTATTGCTCAAAAAATGACGATTGGCGATTTGGTTTTGGTGAATGGGCTTTTGATTCAACTATATATTCCACTCAACTCCATGGGCATGGTCTATCGGGAAATAAAACAGTCTTTTATTGATATGCATAAGATGTTCTCGTTGTTGGATATTGTGCGAGATATCGTGGATCGACCTGGAGCAATTCCATTTGAGTCCTCTAGCCCTACCATCGAATTTAAAAATATTTCATTCTCGTATGATGGGAGGCGTGAAACATTATCTCACGTCAGTTTTGTCGTACCCAACGGAAAGACAGTAGCGATCGTTGGTGAGAGCGGATCGGGAAAAACTACGTTATCCAGATTGTTGTTTCGGCTCTACGATGTTTGCGATGGCGAGATTCTGATAGATGGCATAGATGTTCGAGATTATCTTCAAGACAGCTATAGGAGAGCCATCGGCGTGGTACCTCAAGATACAGTTCTTTTTAACGACACTTTGGGCTTCAACATCAAGTATGGAGAGCCACTATGTTCCAAAGGAGACTTAGATCGGGTAGTGCGCCTGGCGCAGCTTGAGAGCTTTGTTAAGGATCTTCCAGAAGGTTTTGAGACAAACGTTGGGGAACGGGGTCTAAAGGTGTCTGGCGGTGAGAAGCAACGGATATCCATAGCGCGAGCTATTCTTAAGAATCCATCGATTATGATTTTCGACGAAGCGACATCCTCGTTAGACTCGGGGAGTGAGCGATTAATTCAGCTGGCTTTGGATGGGGTATCAAAAAATAGAACGACTTTGGTCATTGCGCACCGCCTATCTACGATCGTTCATGCGCATCAGATTATTGTTTTGGATGCCGGAAGAATTATAGAGAGAGGGTCGCACCTCGAGCTGCTTAAGAAATCCGGGAAGTACAGTTACATATGGCATCTTCAGCAAAGTAAATCGCAACTAGAGACTTAAGGCTAATATGTTGAAATGTATTTATAATTTTTGTATTAGATATTGATTTAAATTTTTATGTATTTTAAAAGCATAACGAAAACTGTCTTATCCGTGGCTCTGCTGATTTTTTTAGCAGCCTTAATACTGTTGTATGACATCGGCGTAGAGGCCAGAAGTGATGCTGGCCCATATCTTGAGTCGAGAGTTGCTATCGTCGTAGATCAAAGTAATGGAGAGGTCATCTTTGAAAAAAATGGTTCTGATGTAGCACCAATTGCATCAGTTACCAAGTTGATGACAGCAATGGTCATTATTGATTCGGGCGTTCCTCTACTCGAATCTATAACGATTACTAAGGCAGATATTGATCGTTATAAAAAGTCATATTCGGGACTAAGTGTCGGTACGACTTTATTAAGAGCTGAGGTGTTGAAGTTAGCTTTAATGGCCTCGGAAAATCGAGCTTCAGCCGCATTATCTCGATTATTTCCGGGTGGGGAAAAGGCTTTTGTGCAGGCTATGAATAAAAAGGCTAAATCACTAGGAATGAATCAAACAGTTTTCATTGATTCCACTGGTTTGCGTCCGGGGAATGTGTCCAGTGGTTTGGATCTTGTGAAGATGGTGGTTGCCGCATATGAGTATCCGCTGATCCGGTTGTATACGACCACCTCGTTGTTTCAACTTCGAGCAAAAATAGGTGCGCGACCTGTCATGCGCGAATATGTCAATTCGAATCGTTTAGTACGGAGTGCGATATGGGACATCGGGCTATCTAAAACCGGGTATATCCTGGAGTCGGGGCGTTGTTTAGTCATGCAAACGACGATTCTCAATAAACCAGTAATTATGGTCTTGCTAGATTCTTGGGGTAAGTTGACGGCTTTAGGCGACGCTGAACGAGTTCGCCGTTGGATGGAGTGAACGAAAAAGAAATGATATAAGGCTGTAGATGCGGTTTGCTGTTGTTAAGCGCGCGCACTTCCTAGAGCTGCAGAGATTCCATCGGCTGTTGCTTTTACACGCTTGCCCCAGCTACGGTTAAGTCTATGCGAGGGTGTGGAAATAGATAAGCCGGCAACTAGTACGTCAGATTCGTCGTAAATTCCAGCGCCGATACATGAGAGTCCCGTTTCTGCTTCTTCATTGTCAAACGCATAGCCCTGTTTTTTTATCTTTGCTAACTCAGTGAACAAAATACGGGAATCCTTAATTGTATTTTTTGTGAAGACTTTAAGTCCATTACGTTGGATATAGTTTAAGGTTTTGTCTTCTCCGTCTTCGATTAAAAAGAGCTTACCAACTGCGGTGACATGCAAAGGCGCTTTAGCGCCAATGAGGTGAGTGACTCGAATTGCTAAGTGATCTCCGGCTAAGCGCTCGACATAGACCATTTCATCGCCCTGACGGATTGATAGATTGACAGTCTCTTGAAGTTGATGATGGAGCTCTTGCATGAAAGGTAGCGCCTGCTTACGGATATCAATCCGGGTCTTAGGGATATTGCCCAGTTCGAGTAAGCGTGTACCGAGCCGGTAGCTCCCGATTTGTACTTTATCGATAACGCGATAATGTACCAGCACATTTAGGATTCGGTGGGACGTAGAAGGGTGAAGATTGGCGAGTTGTGACAACTCTTTTAAACTCATCGGGTAACCCGACTTTGACAGGACGTCAATTAGTTTCATCATTCGGTCAATTACCTGAATGGATGTTTTAACATTTGTTTCTTGCATCGTTGCGGTGACATTGTTAATGTTTATTTTGCGTTGCAAAAATATAGATGAAACTCTATTGCTAAGCAACCGGTTAGCAATAGAGTAGTGAATTTCTTATGACAAGTATTTAGATGGTATTGTGCTACACTTTGCGTGAATCTCTGCTCGTTAAGTGGAATCTTTAATCAGTATTTGAGCTTGATGGTAATCATTTAAATTTAGGTAAGCAAACATGCGGGTAGGATTATTCGTCACCTGTTTGGCTGATCTGATGCGGCCAAGCATTGGTTTGGCGGCCGTGAAGTTATTGGAGCGAGCCGATTGTGTGGTGGTATTCCCCGAAAGCCAAACGTGTTGTGGGCAACCGGCTTACAACGCAGGGGATAGGCTAACAGCGCAGCAGCTCGCTAGAAAAGTGATCTCTGAGTTTGCAGATGTTGATTATGTAGTTATTCCTTCCGGATCTTGTGGAGGGATGATTAAAACCCACTATGAAGAGCTCTTGCTAGATCTGCCAGAGTACCGAGTTAAAGCGCAATGGTTGGCAGCTAGGACCTACGAATTAACCGACTTTTTGGTAAACGTTGTTGATATGGAGTCGTTCGATACGACATTCCAGGGGACTATTACTTACCATGATTCGTGCGCAGGCCTTAGAGAACTCAATATTAAAGAACAGCCCAGAAAGTTACTTGCGCATTTACCTCACGTCGATTTGAAGGAAATGGCTGGTGCCGAACAATGTTGTGGTTTTGGAGGAACATTTTCAGTTAAGTATGGCGATATTTCATCGAGAATAGTTGACCTCAAATGTGATGATCTTGAGGCTACTCAAGTGGATGCTCTGGTACTCGGTGATCTTGGTTGTATGATGAATATTGAGGGTAAGCTGCGCCGGAGGGGTAATCATAAAACGAAAGTGCTTCACATAGGCGAGATTCTTGCCGGTTTAGTTGGCGAAGAGACCGAATAGCATTAGGAAATATTTTCATGGAACTAACGTCACATCAATTCAAGTCTGTCTCGAGTACGAATCTCAAAGATGTGAAGTTACAAAAGGCATTGTATAAAGCGAAAGACGGATTTGTCGTTTCTCGAGCAAAGGTTGTTGCGGAGTTGGATAACTTTGAGGAATTACGTCAGGCTGCGGCCGATATGAGGGATCATTGTCTGGCGCATTTGGATCTCTACTTAGAGGAGTGGGAAAAGCGGGCGCAAGCCGCGGGCACTATCGTCCATTGGGCTGAATCTTATGAACAATTGAATGCGCTTGTTGTCAAGATTGCTCAAGATAATAAAGTCAAAAAAATTATTAAGTCCAAATCGATGATCGGTGAAGAGACTGGGTTAAATCAGTATGTTGGAAGTTATGGCATCGAGGTTAAAGAGACGGATTTGGGTGAGTACATTATCCAACAGGCTGGCGAACATCCTTCTCACATTATTGCACCAGCAACACATAAATCTAAGGATGATGTTGCTGACTTATTTGCAGAAAAACATAAGCGCCCAAGGTTGGATGATGCGGAAAAATTAACGCATGAGGCAAGAGAAATACTACGACCACATTTTTTAGACGCCGACATGGGGATCACTGGCGCCAACTTCATGATTGCTGAGACCGGATCCACGGTGATTGTGACCAATGAGGGCAATGGTCGTATGACTACGACGATGCCCAGAGTTCATGTTGCGATAAGTAGTATTGAGAAATGTATCCCTACGTTGGATGATTTTGCATTGATCATGCGGCTCCTACCTAGATCAGCGACTGGGCAAGTGATCAGTAACTACGTGTCAATGACGACTGGGCCCAAACGAGCTGGGGACAACGACGGTCCCGGCGCGTTTCATGTAATTATTTTAGATGTTGGTCGTACGAGAGTATTGGGATCAGAACTTCGAGATGCGTTGCGTTGCATTCGTTGCGGCGCTTGTATGAACCATTGTCCTGTGTATCAAAATGTTGGTGGTCATGCATATGGTTGGGTCTACCCGGGTCCGATTGGTTCAGTGCTGACTCCGGCCTATAATGGCATCGAAAATGCAATTGATTTGCCTAATGCGGCAACTTTGTGTAATCAGTGTGGGGTAGTTTGTCCAGTGAAAATCCCCTTGCCTGACTTGATGAGAAAGTTGAGGGAGAGGCAATATGAAAAAAATCTTAAGTCTTCGACGGAAAAATGGTCGCTCAGGTTTTGGGCGTACCTTGCGCTTCGACCGAAACTGTATTCAGTCGCAACAAGAATTATTGCTCGCGCCGGACAAGTATTAGGTGGAGACTCGCGGCGTATTAAGCGTTTGTTCGGTGGTCAAGATTGGACGCAACATAGAGATTTACCTGCTCCTAGGGGGCGGACTTTCAGAGATATCTATCTAAATAAAAAAAAGTCGGCTAATCGATAAATCTCAATATGTCTGCTAGGGAAAATATTTTGGCGCGAATAAGGGCTGCAAATAAAGCTGTCCTTTTTGTGGATGTGATGGATAGTGCGGTTGCTGATCGCCTTGCCAGCCCTCCCATAAGCCCCTTACCTACGATGGACTGGGATATAGAGGAGCGATTTAAAATTCGGTGTCAGGAATCGGCATCTACTTTGGATGAGATTAAGGGGATTGACGAACTGCCGCTTGCAGTGACTCGTTATCTGAGCAAAAAAGGGCTGCCTACTAAAGTTGTGTGTTGGCCAGATTTCGTTGATTTACCATGGTCAGCCGAGGGCATTCAAATGGAGAGTCGCAGTGCTATTGGGGATGATAAAGTCGGGCTCACCGGAAGTTATTGCGCGGTTGCTGAAACGGGTACTTTAGTGTTGCTCTCAGGACAAGAAAGCCATGCCACTACCAGCCTGCTACCTGAAACGCACATCGCAGTTATTCGACGATCTAGAATTGTGAAAACCATGGAGGACGCTTGGCGGTTAATTCGTGGTGAGGTCGGTTCGTTGCCAAGACAAGTAAGTTTTATTTCTGGGCCTTCACGAACAGCAGATATTGAGATGACACTTGTTTATGGGGCTCATGGCCCATTTAGAGTGCACGTGATCATTATTGATCGATGAGTATAAATTAAAGAATGCGTGTAAATGATTTATGAATATGGAATCTAAACCTGGTATCCGTGGTTGGAAAAAAAGGCTTCAAGCTGTCTTGCCGTCAGGACAGAATATTCAAAAAAATAAATGGGTTGCTTGGATTGGACCGTCGCTGCATCATCCAAGGTTGTGGCACTTCAACCGAAAAGGCGTGGCTATGGGCGCTGCAATAGGTATTTTCTTTGCATTTCTGATTCCCTTGATGCAAATACCTTTTGCTGCGATTTTTGCTGTTTGGTTTAAAGGTCATCTAGTCACAGCAGTTGTTACGACACTGGTTACCAATCCGTTGACATTTGGCCCCATTTATTTGCTCGCGAATGAAATTGGTGGTTTTATTTTGGAGAGTATAAAGCCCGATATGCAAGAAGCCATATCGAGTGGTGCCTACGAAGCTGGGGATGCGATTTTGGGATGGTTCGATACATTCATGTTGGTGGGGAAAAATATTATAGTTGGATTACTAGTACTCGCGATCTTCGGGGCCATGGCTGGCTACCTGTTGGTCTTGGGCGTCTGGCGTATGGTCATTACCATTGAATGGTATAAGAGGCGCAAACATAGGTCGTCCCGTTAGATCAGTCATGTCGTTTAGTTCTTATTTGATTCCTACCAAGTCGATCCACAAGCCTGTATTAAAGGACTTATAGATCTCTCTTACGCCAAAAAATTAGTGTTGAGCCTTATTGGGTGTTTCGTGTTTGTTGAGTTCAGACGCCTCGTGATGATTAATGAGGCCACTTTCATACATGGATGATGTCAAAGGGGGTAGCCACAGCATGACGGTCACTAGACCCGTGATGGCCATGGTTACAGTGTAAGGTAATGCCATGAATACCATTCTTCCATATGACAAATGAATCAAAGGAGCCAATGCAGAGGTAAGCAGGAATAGAAAGGCAGCTTGACCATTGGGTGTTGCCACGCTGGGTATGTTGGTACCAGTATTTACTGCAACCGCTAGAAGATCGAATTGATCTCTAGAGATGATTCCCTCTCCTAACGCTTTCCCTAGCTCGTTGATATACACCGTGGCGACGAATACGTTATCGCTAATCGCGGAGAGCAAGCCGTTTGCCACGTAAAATAAACCAATTTGCTCAACGCCATTCAGCGCGAGGCCGTATTGGATGATGCTGGAAAACAGATTTTGATCCTGTATAACGGCAACAATCGCAAAGAAGACCACTAACAAAGCAGTGAAGGGCAGTGCTTCGGTGAAAGCAAGACCAATATCATGTTCCCTAATTAATCCATTAAATGCGGTAATAAATATAATTACAGATAGACCGATAACTCCAACTTCCGCAAGATGCAGTCCCAAGGCAATGATCAGCCATATCCCGGCAATGCCTTGGATGACTAATTTGGCTTTATCTTCCTTTGTCCTCTTCGCTTCCTCTCGCTGGTCAAAGTCTGTTAGGACCTCTAAAATTTCGACAGGTATTTTTGTGCCATATCCAAACAGTTTAAATTTCTCTAATACGACACACGTTAGCAGGCCTACGGCGAGAACAGGGAGGGTGACTGGTGTCATACGGATGAAGAATTCAAAAAAATCCCAGTTGGCACGCCCAGCGATTAAAAGGTTCTGTGGTTCCCCGACAAGGGTACATACGCCACCCAGAGCTGTTCCTACGGCACCATGCATCATTAAGCTTCGTAAGAATGCTTTGAATTGCTCTAGATTGTCGCGATGGATGTTTTGAATATATTGATTATCAGATAAATCACCATCATCATCATCATGAGCTTTCCCGGACGCTACCTTATGGTAGATCCCGTAAAAGCCTACAGCGACACTTATAATGACCGCTATAACGGTCAGTGCGTCGAGAAAGGCAGAGAGAAACGCTGCCATTAACGAGAACAATAGCGATAAGATAATTTTAGATCGAACATTAATGATTACTTTGGTGAAGAGAAATAAAAGTAATCCCTTCATAAAGTAGATTCCTGCGACCATAAACATCAGTAGAAGAATCACGGGAAAGTTCAGTACGATCTCGTGATAAACGGTTGCCGGTGAGGTCATTCCGATCGCAACGGCCTCCATCGCTATCAAACCCCCAGGCGCAAGAGGATAGGCCTTAAGTGCCATTGCAAGAGTAAAAATAAATTGAATGACGAGGATCCAGCCAGTAATGAATGGACCGACGGTGTGAAATAGTATTGGGTTAACAATTAGAAAAAGAATGATCGTTGTTTTATACCAATTTGGCGCTCCTTGAAGAAAGTTGGTCAGGTAAGCTGCGCCACTTGCGTTCGATAATGTCACAGTACTGCCTCCTTGTAGACGTGTTTACACCGCCATATCCGGCACAAGCCCAATCGTTACATAAATTTGGTCGGGATTCTAGCATGCTTTTAGCTGTAATCTATCCTTAATTATTATGCCAAAGTCCTTTTTCATTGTTAGTATTAGCCTGGTTCAATGCCTCTAATGCTGAGTCTTAAACAAATCTATAAAAACTGACTTTGGATATCATTTAATGAAGAAAATAGTTGTTACTCGTGAAGTTTTTAGTGAAACCATTGAGTGTTTAAAAACATATTTTGATGTTGTATCTAACCAAGAGGATCGTTTGTTTCGCCGCGATGAGCTGCTTTCTTTGGTCTCTGGTGCGGAAGGGGTCCAAACAGCTTCTGGGGATGAGGTTAACGATGAATTCTTAGATGCTGCGCCCCAAGTTAAGATTATTGCGAATACAGCGGTGGGCTACAACAATATAGACGTTGAGGCTTGCTCTCGGCGCGGGGTTATCGTCACTAACACGCCCGGGGTCTTGGATGAGTGTGTGGCGGACTATGCGATGGGGCTGATGATTGCCGCATGTAGACGGATGGGAGAAGCTGAACGATTCCTGAGGTCGGGTCAATGGAAGGCGACTTACTTAAAGCAGATGTTGGGTGTCGACATACATGGCGCAACGCTTGGCTTGGTGGGGTTTGGGCGAATTGGCCAAGCGATCGCGAGACGAGCCAACGGATTTGGTATGCGCGTCATTTATCACACCCGATCACGCGGTAGCGAAGACGTTGAGCAAAACCTCAATGCAACTTACGTTGATAAGTCTCAGTTACTCCGAGAGTCAGATGTGGTGCTCCTCATTTTGCCTTACTCGAAGGAAACCCATCATTTCATCGGAGAACGGGAATTGGGTCAGATGAAGCGACGATCGGTTTTGGTCAACATCGCTAGAGGTGGTATTGTGGACGACAACGCGTTAATTACGGCGTTGAGGGATAGATCTATATTTGCTGCAGGATTGGATGTCTATGAGGGGGAGCCAGCGATAAATGCTAAATTTTTAGAACTAGAGAACGTGGTTCTGTCTCCTCATAGCGGCAGTGCGTCCGAGCCTACTCGAAGAGCGATGGCAATGACTGCTGCGAAGAATTTAGTAGCGGTTTTAGCAAATGGACAAGCCCCGTTAAATTGGGTTAATCCTAGATAAAAGTTTAGAATTAGAGTTCAGTATAGAAATTTAAAATCCATCCGTATTTTTAATTGTATCGATACTACCTATGAATCAATTGTTTAGACTTGGGCTGCATGAAGTGGTGCAAAGATTACGTGAAGGCAAACTCAAGCCGTCAGTCTATATCAGTAACTTGCTCGAACGGATTAATGACTTAGAGGGTAGTGTTCAAGCTTGGCAGTGGTTAGACCGCGATAGAGCTTTAGGGATTGCAAAAAAAGCTGATACGTCTGCAGCAGCTCTTCGGGCAGCTCATCCTCTCTATGGCATTCCCATCGGTGTTAAAGATAACATCTATACCGCTGGTATTCCCACTGAAATGGGCTGCTGTTTGTACCAAAATTATGTACCGGAAAGGTCCGCAGATATCGTGAAGCGAATTGAAAAATCTGGCGCTTTTGTGTTTGGTAAAACAGTCACGACTGAGGCGGCGTTTATGATGCCCTCTAAGACTCGTAATCCATGGAATATTCAACACACTCCGGGCGGGTCGTCCAGTGGGTCCGCTGCTGCGGTTGCGGCGGGATTTGTCCCCGGTGCCGTTGGGACTCAAACAAACGGCTCAATTATTCGACCTGCTGCTTATTGCGGTGTCGTTGGGTACAAGATGACGAGAGGACTGATTGGTTTGGAAGGTATTATGCCTTTTTCACCTATGTTTGATCAGCCAGGGGTCTTTGCGAGAAGTGTTGCCGACTCCGCGCTATTAGCATCCAGTTTTGCTGGCCATCGTGCTGGCATATCGCCGAACGCTTCACCCCTTAAGAATGCGCCTAGGTTGGCTGCGGTGCGATCGCCTTCCTGGTATCTTGCTGCACCTGAGGCCAGAACTCAATTTGAATCTGATATTTCGCGTCTCAGAAGTGCTGGTGCGTCGATAGATGCCATTGAGATTCCTGGTGAATTTGACCGTGCACATAAGGTACATCGAACGATCATGCTCTATCAGGCTGCACGGGTCTCGCGAGCAGTAAGAGGTGAATTTCGAGGCTACTTCTCAGATTTTCTCATTCATGCTCTGGAAGAAGGAGACCATGTTACTGAAACCCAGTTTAGGGATGCGGTCAAGAAAAAAAATGCCTTACAAAATAGTTTTGCTTCTTTTATGGACCGAGGTTATTCGGCAGTCATTACTCCTCCAGCAACCGGGGAGGCTCCAGACTCACTCCATGTTACCGGCGACCCCAGCTTTTGCTCGATTTGGACGCTAATTGGTGCTCCGGCCATTACCATACCTACCGGTTTAGGTCCTCGGGGTTTGCCTTTAGGACTACAAATAATAAGTGCGGTTGATGAAGATAATTACCTTTTGGCAACCGCAGCGTGGTGCGAGAGATATTCTCCATTTAAAGGTCTGATTTCTTAGGGTTGGATTTAGGTTTTACCTAATTTTTCGGAGAACTCCCTCTACAACGTGGAGCTTAGAAGATTTTTATTTATCCCGATGAGTGGCGACCAAAAAAATCACAATCAAGAACTGCATGAAGAAATTCTCTTGTGTCTGAGTCAGGATCAGCATGGCTTTAGGAAGCAATTTAATCAGCTAGTTGCTAAAAAAGATAATGTTGATTGGTCGGTCGATCTTGAGATACTGCGCTCGAAAATAAATGTGTCAGTCAGTAAGGCCTCTATCAGAAAAGGTCGAATTCCGAACATCTATTTTGGAGATAAGCTTCCAGTTGTTGAGAGGCGAGAAGAAATAAAACGTCTGATTAGTCAGCATCAGGTGGTTATTTTGTGTGGTGAAACAGGATCCGGAAAGACCACGCAGTTACCTAAAATGCTACTCGAAATTGGTCGTGGGGTATGTGGGCAAATTGCCCATACGCAACCAAGGCGGATCGCAGCTCGCTTGGTGGCAAGCCGAGTCGCCAAGGAGTTACAATCTGAAATTGGTGACCTTGTTGGCTACCAGATTCGTTTCTCCGATAGATCGAGTCCAAAGAACCTCATTAAGGTCATGACGGATGGGGTTTTGCTCGCAGAGACGCAAACCGATCGGTATTTGTCTCAGTACGATACGATTATTATTGACGAGGCTCACGAAAGAAATCTCAACGTCGATTTTTTATTCGGATACTTAAAGCGATTATTAAAGAACAGACCTGACTTAAAATTAATCATCACTTCGGCGACCATTGATGCAGATAAATTTTCGTCTCATTTTGGTCAGGCGCCAGTTATTGAGGTATCGGGCCGGTTGTATCCCGTGGAGATACGGTATCAGCCTCCAGGTGATGAGGGTGTGCTGGAAGACGCAGAAAATCTATACGATGCCTTGTGTCAAGTAATGGAGGAGATAGATGTTGCGCAAGGCGGCGGAGACGTTCTGGTATTTTTACCGGGCGAGCGCGAAATTAGACAATCTCTTGAGTGGATCAGTAAGCATTTTTTATCCAAACTTAGGCGCTCTAAATGGGAAGCCTTGCCGCTATATTCGAGACTCTCCATTCAAGATCAAAATAGAATTTTCACGCCCTCGTATAGCAGGCGAGTAATACTTGCAACCAATATTGCTGAAACGTCTCTCACAATACCTAAAATACAGTATGTTATTGATTCTGGGTTGGCCCGAGTTAAGCGATACAGCTATCGGAATAAAGTAGAGATGTTGCAGGTGGAGAAAGTGTCTCAGGCATCTGCCAATCAGCGTGCTGGCCGAAGTGGCAGAGTGATGAACGGTGTCTGCGTGAGATTATATTCTGAGAGTGATTTTGATCAACGTCTCGTTCACGCTGAGCCGGAAATTTTAAGGTCATCATTAGCTTCGGTGATCTTACGTATGTCGGTTTTTGGTCTCGAATCCCCAGATAAATTTCCTTTCATTGATCCGCCAACGCCAAAAGCTCTGGCAGATGGATATCAGTTACTTGAGGAATTAGGAGCGATTGATCAGAAACGTCAATTGACAGCCATTGGTAAAAAAATTGCACATATACCCGTCGACCCAAGAGTTGCACGAATGATTCTAGCGAGCAATGAACTTGGATGTCTTGATGAGGTATTGAAGTTAGCTGCAGGTTTGTCAGTCCAGGATCCTAGAGAGCGAGATTTTAACTCAAGTGAAGCGCCTACGCTTCATGGCAGTAAAGAAAATAAATCAGATTTCTCATCATTGTTAGAAGTTTGGAATTGGTTTCGAGATATATTTGAAAAAAAACTAGGCAAGAAGCAGTTGAAAGAATTGTGTCGGTGCCGACATCTCTCATTAGTACGAATGTTCGAGTGGCGTGAGCTTTATCATCAGCTGAAATCGATGTCTATAGAAATGGGATTTAAAATTAATGATCAGCCAAGTAAGAGATCCGAAATTCACCGGGCTTTATTGACGGGACTTTTGGGGAATCTCGGCTTTCGAGGTGATGAGAAAGGAGTCTATTACGGAGCCAGAGGTATTAAATTCCATATACATCCCAGTTCTGATTTGAGGAGCGCTAAACCTAAATGGATTATCGCTTCAGAGTTGGTAGAGACATCACGGTTGTATGCGCGCTGCGTTGCTGAAATAGACGTTGAATGGGTTGAGCCTGTGGCCAAACATCTTACGCACTCGACTTACCATGAACCACGGTGGTCAAAAAATATAGGAAACGTAATAGCAACAGAGCGGGTGACTTTGTATGGTTTAGTTATTGTTCCGCAGCGGCAGAGTAGTTATGGTCCCATTAACATTAGGGAGGCTCGGGAAATATTTATCCGCGGTGCCTTAGTTAAGGGTGAGGTCAAAAGTCCACCAAGTTTTTTGAAACATAATCTAGATTTAATTGAATCGTTACAGAGTGTTGAGGCAAGATCGCGGCGTTATGATCTGCTTGTAGATGATTCTGTGGTGTACTCTTTTTTTGAGAAGAAGATTCCTGAAAATATATGTAGTTGGGTAGATTTTGAAAAATGGCGTAAGCCAGTAGAGGCGAAAGAACCAAGGTGTTTACATCTGACTAAAGCACTTTTAGTAAGAAAAGACATCGAGTCTGAGACATTCGAGCTTTATCCTGACGTGGTTACTATGAATGGGTATGCGTTCCGACTCGAGTATCGTTTTGAGCCAGGTCATATTTTCGATGGGGTGACCGTCAAGGTCCCGATTGAAATGCTTAATAAAATAGATCAGGTTCGAATTGAGTGGCTTGTGCCTGGATTAATTAGAGAAAAAGTTACTGCAGTTATTAAAGGCTTGCCAAAATCTATAAGGAAAAAAATTTTTCCAATTAAACAGTTTGTTGATGAAATTGTTGGAGATTTGAACCCAAAATCTATCTCTTTATTCGATTTGATTATTAAGGTCATTAATGCATCGTGTGGAGAATTAATTACTCGTGAAGTTGTTAATGAGAACGAGTTACCTGATTATCTACGGATGAATTTTTCAGTTGTAGATGAAGTCGGTGTAGATCTTGATTCTGGTCGAGATTTGGCCGAGCTAAGGAAGCAATTCGGATTAAAGGCAACCGAGACCTTTACAACTCAGACAACTAAAGAGTTTAACAAAGTAGGATTGAAAACCTGGAATTTTGGGAATCTTCCAGAGGTCATTGAGATGTCCATTCAAGATAAAACCGTGGTGGGATTTCCATGCCTTAAAGACGAGAAGGATTCGGTATCAATAATCCTTACGGATACAGAGATAGAAGCAGACTTTGTTTCAAAGAGGGGTGTTCAGCGCCTATTTCAATTAACGATGAAAGAGCAATTTAAATTTATTTCTAATCGTTGGAATGAACTTCCCCAAATGTCGCTTCAGTATTCGATGCTTCTCAATGAGACAGGGGTCAGCTCAGGTGGCGCTCTAGTTCAGCGTAGGTTAATTGACGAATTAATGTCGGCGACCAGCGCACGCGCAATTTTTTTTGATGGCGAGATGATTCGTACTGAAAGGGCATTCTCGGAGGCGGCTCAAAAAGCAAAGTCCCGTATTTTCGTCATTGCGAACGAAATTAATCAGATTGTAGTCGCTATATTTCAGTTATATGCTAAGGTTCGCGTAAGCCTTAGTTCGGAGAAATTTTTGGCTTCGAAAGACTTCGTACAAAATATCAAAAATCACCTTGATTCTCTGATGCCTCCCGATTTTATTGCTAATACCCCATATATTTATTTAAAACATTTTCCACGGTATTTAGAGGCCATCTGTAGTCGTATCGAGAAGATACGGTCAGATCCAAGTCGAGATGCGTCCTGGCAAAGTCAGATATCAATATTTGAAGAGCAAATAGCGAGGTCAATAGAGCTTAGTGTGAGTTCTCGGCAGCGGCAAAAACTTATCGAGATCAGATGGTCGCTAGAAGAATTACGGGTATCTTTATGGGCGCAACAACTGAAAACGCTGTATCCGGTGTCCTTTAAGCGAATCGAGAGGTCTATTGTTGAGTCGCTCGTTTAGACTTGAGTGCAGATGAGTGTATAAATATATTACGTATTGTGTGATTACAAAATGATGAAACATAAAATGCTAAAAATTCTAGTACACGGGTTTGCTTGTAGTTTAATTTTTTTTGGAGTGCCAGCATACGCAGTTGAGTTTGTCGTTCTTGGTGATATGCCCTACGGTTCTGGGGAAGAAATTGACAATACTTATCGCAATTTGATAACGAAAATTAATAAGGAGGGCGCCGATTTTGTCGTGCATATCGGAGATATCAAGAACGGCTCTACGCTTTGCTCTGATGAAGCATACGCGCGCCAGAAGGCTTTTTTTTCATGGTTTGTGGCACCGTTGATCTATACGCCTGGAGACAACGAATGGACCGATTGTCACCGTAAGAATAATGGTGGATATGATCCGTTGGAACGACTTAAAAAGCTCAGGCAGATTTTCTTTGATTCGACTTACTTTGACCGGAATGCACTCCTAGAATTACAAAGTCAGGGAAGGGTAGATGCAGAGTTTTCTGACTTTGTTGAAAATCAAATATGGGTCTTCTCTAAAACGTTATTCTTGTCAATACATGTTGTAGGGAGTAATAACAATATGGATTCTGGAACTCCAGCGGGTGAGTACGAATTTTTACATAGGGAGAGAGCCAATACACGTTGGATCAGGCAAGCATTTGAGCTTCTTAGAAGTGATGAAATACGTGACCTTGTGGTACTGTTTCATGGAGATCCATTTGTTGACTGGATAGTGCCCAAGCCGTCGTTAATGTATTCCGGATTTTCTCAGACTATAGGGACAGTACTATTTGGGATGATGAATCAAACTGATAAGAATGTTATGGTTATCAATGGCGATACGCATAAGTATCGGTGGGATCAGCCTTTTTACGTCAACGGCGCTATCAGGAGCAATGTGTCTCGTTTGGTTGTTCCCGGGGCTAGAGATATGCGCGCTGTAAAAATCAGCATTCAAAGAGGGCGGGATAATTATTACCGTCTCGAAATGATTGAGTAGGGATCCATTTTTTCTAAGTGAGGAATCGGTTAATTGCATTTCCCGTTGCATTTGATGGCGCTTTGTGCGCAGTTAATATCATTGAAGCTCTCTTTTGCTGGAAAGCTAAAATTACCTCCAGAGTGGAAAGCCCCAGCGCCATTACATTGCAACCGCTTAGTTACATAAATAGGACCAGTAAGCCATTTGACATTGGCACAGCCCGGGTTTCCAGTGCCAAATTGAATGCCCAGTTGATATGTCCCACAGAATCCAGAGCGATGCATCACATCTCCTTCAATTTGCCAGTGCCCGTCTTCTCTTAGCCAAGCTTTGATTGCCCCAAAATCAAAATCCGCTCGGGCATTCTGTTCCCCACCTAAGTTACTGGATACTATGGCTTCTGACGACAATACGAGTACTACCTCAGCGGAGAAAGCGGAGGAGAAACCCATCATTAAAATAAGTAATAAAAATATACTTGTTCTATTGTTTTCCATATTCTCAATCTATCACGAAAAAAAAATCGTTACCAGCTCATTTTAAAAATCTCTTTAAAAGCTTATTGCTGATAAGATAATGTGCATAAACCGTTTGGTGTGCTAAATTTTGGTATTCCACCAATGCAGAAAAATTAAGTTGACTTGTTTGGAGATTATAGCGGGACAACCGCGCTGTTTGATTCGTTAGTATCTAGCCTCTGGAGTTATTCGTTGTGATCCCTCGTTGTACATATACTCCTCTAGGAGATCGGACTGTACTAATTGATGTGAAATCTGGGGATTCAGCAGAGGGTGATTCAGTGCTCACTGGTACGCTAGCTGATAAGATCAAAACGTTTAATCTTAGGGGTGTTACCGATATTGTTCCGGCTTTTTCAAAGCTTGCGGTCCATTATGATCCAAATGATTGGATCACATCTTCTGCTCTTTCTCCATTTGAAAGTATCGTCCAGTATCTAGTGCAAAAGTTAGATGGGGCAGAACTCATCTCGAGTGCGAAGAAACCACAATTAATACGTATTCCTGTTTGCTACGATCTAAAAATTGGTTTGGATTTGGCGAGTATATCTTTGACTTTAGGCGTTTCCATAGGTGATGTAATTAGTCTGCATCAGTCTGTTGTCTATACTGTGGGAGCAATTGGGTTTGCTCCAGGATTTGCTTATCTTGAAGGTTTAGATTCTGCGCTGAAAATTCCGCGTCGAGAGATGCCGCGCACGCGAGTTCCATCGGGAAGCGTTGCCATTGCCGGCGGTTATAGCGGTATTTACCCATCAGCCATGCCAGGTGGATGGCATGTTTTGGGTAGAACACGTATGAGTTTTTTTCGAAAGCAAGGTGCTTGCGGCGCCTTGTTGGGCGTTGGGGATAAAGTTCAGTTCGAGGCAATTTCCATTGAAGAATACGACGTAAATCAGGCTATAGAAAGTGATTTATGAGTGCCAAACATGCAACCTTTATTCATGTGTTGAGCCCAGGAGTGATGACGACTATTCAGGATAGAGGTCGAACAGGTTGGCAGGATCATGGTGTTTCTGTTTCTGGGGCAGCAGACTTAAATTCTATGGTTGTTGCAAACGCGTTAGTGGGGAATAAGCTAGATGCTCCAATCATAGAGTTTGTTATGGTGGGCCCTACTTTGGCGTTTTCGTGTGACTGTGTTATCGCATTCGCTGGAGCAGATTTCGCGTTTAACATTGATGGAAATGTGATACCCCTTGGGCGTCCAATATGGATATATGCAGGAGCCAGGGTAACAGGTGGTCGATCGTCGAATGGCGCGGTTGGGTATCTGGCCATTTCTGGCATATTGGACATTCATGCGGTTATGGGTAGTGTGGCGACGGATACGGGTAGCAAATTCGGAGGGGTCGAGGGACGGCCTTTAAAAAAAGGGGATGTTTTAGCTATTAAGGATAGGCCTGATAACTTTTCTCAATTAAAGCGGATGAGAGCTAAAGGAGGGCAACCTTTTATTACTCCGACTTGGAGTGTGCAGGCATTATTTAGCCCCAGAGGGTCTGAAGAAAGGGGGCTTAGGTTTCTGCCATCTGAAAGATGGATGAGTTTATCAGAAGAAGTGAGACAAACCACTTTTTCGAGTACATATCGAGTTACTCCTCAATCGAATCGTATGGGAGTTCGGCTATCTGGGAAGAGTATTGACATGCGAAAATCTGAATACGAACCTTCCGTGCCCGTCGTTTTTGGAGTGATACAAGTGCCACCTAGTGGTCAGCCCATTATCCTGTCAGTCGACCGACAGACGATTGGTGGGTATCCATCGATTGGCGTTGTGGCATCTGTGGATCGTGCGACTGTGGTTCAAAGTCAACCCGGTGATGGTATACGGTTCACCGAGATTTCAGTGAAGGACGCACAAAGTGCATTAATCAAAGAGCAGAATGCGATGGCAGAGCTTATTGGCTCAATTGGGCAGCGGATTCAGGAGTTGAATTAATGGAACGGTATATTGATCTTAATTGCGATCTTGGAGAATATAGGTCTCGTGAAGAGGAGCTTAAAGAGATAGCGATAATGCCCTACCTCAGCTCGGCGAATATTGCTTGTGGAATGCACGCGGGAGATTGTCGCTCGATTAGAGCTACGGCCCGAAGAGCTATGGAACATGACGTGGGGGTTGGGGCCCATCCGTCGTTTCCTGATAGAGATAATTTTGGTCGTAAGGCTATGGCTCTGCCTGATAATGAGCTGCGAGCGGTAGTGCGTCGTCAGGTCGAGGAGTTCGCAGGCCACGCTTTAGCTGTCGGCGCTGTGATGACGCACGTTAAAGCGCATGGAGCACTTTACAACATGGCTGCAATCGATATAAATATGGCCATGGCTATTTGCGAGACCATCGCCGATTTTAATTCTGACTTATTTATTTTTGGTTTGGCAAACTCATGTTGGGTGCAGGCCGCCAAGGCTTCGGGAGCTACTCTTGTAGAGGAGGCGTTTGCAGATAGGCGCTACCTCTCAGATCGTGAACTTGTGCCCAGAGCCAGTCAACACGCCTTAATTACGGACGTGGAGGAGGCTGAGCAACAAGTAATCAAACTCGTTGAACAAAATTTAGTTACTAGCTTAGAAGGCATTGACTATCGGGTTTCTCCCGATACGATTTGTATTCATGGTGATGGGGTTAATGCCTTGAGTATCGCAGCCAATCTTCGGTCTACACTGTCAAAACACCGCATTCGAGTTCAGTACCCTGTGGGCCGTGGGTAAAGAATTAAAGTCTTAAAGTGAGTATAATTCACCGCACTTTATTCGAAGTAAATTGATAAAAACTGTAATTTCAGTCGTGTACCGATGAGAATTGCAGCAAAAAATATATGTTTGGATTAATAGGATGACCTTAAAAAAATATATAGCACCTTTCTTGATATTGTTTGCGTTTTTTGCCTCAGTAGAGATTTCAATTGCAGAGGAAACAAAAACAATCGCAGAGGAAACAAAAACAATTGCAGCCGATACGACTAAGACCTTAGATCCAAGTCGCCCTAAGACAAAATTTTTTAGTAGATATGAATTCAAGGAGGATGAGGACGGTAATGAGGTGTCTCTCATAGAGATTTTATATGATTTTCCAATAAATAACGATTGGTCAGTTCGCATACAGGCTCCCGTCTTGTACCGTAACCCGGTTTCCACTGAAGAGTCAGAAACAGGCATGGGTGATATGACAGTGCGCATTGCCAATAACACGTTTACGACTGATGGTGGTACACCTTGGTTTTTGGCGTTAGATACTAAGTGGGATACGGCATCAGATGCCACCCTGGGTAACGGCAAAAATCGAGTGGCGCCAACGATTTTTGGATTTGTAAAAGTACCGAGCCTAGGGTTACTTGCATTTCCTCAGTTTCAAACATTTTTTACAATAGGCGGTGACGATAGTCGAACGGATGTAAAGTTCACTTCGTTAAAATTGCCAATCTTAAAAAAGCTTCCTGATCGTTATTACGTCTCCGTGGAGCCATTTGTCGCTTGGGATCATACAAGCGCTGAACGGTCGACTGGGACGCTCGTATTAGAGTATGGACGATTTGTTAACTCCTCAACAATGCTTTATTTTCGACCAGGAACTACCCTTTGGGGAGATAACTCAGCATTTTCATATGAGTACAGTATTGAAGTTGGTTTCCGCTTGTTCTTGTAAATAGGGAGATTATGTTTTTCTTTCTATCAGTCTCAGTTTGTGGAAGTTAGTGGCGCGCTTATTGTGAATATCGGGTTAGTGATTATTGGTGATGAGATTCTTTCTGGAAGACGAGAGGATCGGCATCTTGAAAAATCGATAGAAATCCTGCGTGCGCGTGGACTTAAGGTTGCCTGGGCTAGTTATCTGCCCGATAGTCCTGAGCTATTGACGCAAACATTCCAACGTACCTTGAGTTCGAGTGACGTGATCTTTAGCTTTGGTGGTATTGGTGCTACGCCAGATGATTATACGAGACAATCTGTCGCAGACGCTCTCGCCGTGGATGTCGTTTTGCATCCCGCAGCGAAGAATGAAATCGAGAGTCAGTTTGGTAAGGAAGCTTATCCGGACCGAATCAAAATGGGTATGTTTCCAAAGGGCTCTAGAATTATTCCCAATGCTTTTAACCGTATTCCCGGATTCAGTGTCGAGCGTCACCATTTTCTACCTGGATTTCCATCAATGGCGTGGTCCATGATGGAGTGGGTATTAGACCATGAGTATGCAGAGCAACATGTGCAAGACCCCGACATTGAGCGATCAATACTTATTTATGAGGTGCCGGAGAGTACGCTGATTCCGCTGATGACTGAATGTCTTGATCTGTTTCCTGGTTGTAAAGTGTTTAGCCTGCCGACTTTTACCAATGACAGAAAACGTCGCGTCGAATTGGGGATTAAGGGTAGTCGTGAGATCGTAGATTTTGCTTTTGCGTACCTACAAAAAATAGTTAGTCGACTTGATTACAAGTGGGAAGAGTTAGCTCCGCGACTTTAGTTTTCTGAGTTTCTGGAGTTGAAGGCTGATATGTCCCAATGTTTAATCGCCCAGTTTATGATTTCTTCAAAGCTCGAACTATGAAGCTCGTGTGGTGGATGTTGAGACAGGAACGTTAATGCATCAATTACTGTTTTTTTTGGTGCTTTTGCGTTGATCGGTTCGGTTTTATTTTGCTTTGAGAGTTTCTGTCCTACCTCGTTTTTCACAAGAGGTAAATGTAAGAAGCTTGGGGACAGTTGTCCGAGTGCTCTTTGTAATTCTGCTTGTCTTAGGCTGGACCGCAGTAAATCGCGTCCCCTCACCACACGAGTGACGCCTAAAATGTGATCATCAAGCACGCTACTAACTAAATCGTATGCAGGGGTCCCATCAGCCTTAAATACCACGAAGTCACCTGAGGTGACACATAAATCTTCAGTGATTAGGCCTTATCCGATATCGTTAATGGTTATGGTGCACGGTTGGCGTAGATTTAGACGGTGGTTTCTAATGGTACGGTTTTCAGAGAGGTGGTCTTTATAATGGCCACTATAAATACAGTCGCCATCCTTAAAAATCGAATGTTCGTGAAGCGTTTTTCTGCTGCACCTGCAGGGGTATAGGTCGTATTTTTTTGCTAAGGTATCACGCCATTCGCCATATTATTTTTTTTGCTGGCTCTGGTAGATAGGTTGATTATCCCAGTGCAGTCCAAAGGACTCTAGGGTGTAAAGATGTCTCTATCTGCTCCGGCAACATTCCGTTTTTCATCTAAATCATCGATACGAATAATCCATCGTCCACCGTTAAACTTGGCATCACAATAGCTACCAATTGCGGTAACAATTGATCCGAAATGCAATGGACCGGATGGGGTTGGGGCAAAACGTCCAACGTACATCTTTAGTGCCTATTATCCTTGTGTGCGTATGATGCGCACTGAATTGAGCAGAATGGCGAAAATGAGCAATGACAAAGTTATTTCCCCAACTGCCATAAATCTGAAGATGCCGATTTCAGCATATGATCGAACGACGCCTTCTATGAAGTAAGGAAAAACAATTAGAACAGTATATTGGTAAGTACGTAAATTATTGCGTAGGATCCCTAGGAGAGGTAATACGATGGGTATGGATTTGAGTATTAACCAGGAGCCGTCTGGGGTGAGTGGTGCCGCATATCCTTCCCAGATTAGGCACCACAGACTCAATACGATGAGTCCTCCGCTTGACAGGATTTGGTGCGGACGTATCATTTTGGAAGGCTAGTTTCGTGACGATCTAGTTTCTGGGCAATGATGGCTAGATGTCTTCCTTGCGCGATACAAAGCGATTTTTCTTCCTCTGATATTGGTAGTTTACCCTGTGGTCCCGTAAAATGACTAGATCCATAAGGGGTTCCGCCGGTAAGTGTAGTGTGTAATGCGCGTTCTGAGTAAGGAACCCCAGTAATGATCATTCCGAGATGAATCAAAGGAAACATCATTGTAGCTAGTGTAATTTCTTGACCACCGTGCATAGAGGATGAGGATGTGAATACAGTCGCTGGTTTCCCAACGAGTGTACCTTCATGCCAAATGCCACCGAGTTGATCTATGAAATATTTCATAGGTGCGGCCATATTACCGAAGCGTGTAGGGCTTCCTAGCGCTAATCCAATACAAGCGCGTAAGTCATCAATTTCAACATAAGGCGAACCTTCCTCTGGAATTGCATTTGCCGTTTCCCCTATATTAGAAGAGACGGGTGGGACTGTTCGCAAACGTGCAGAGATGCCAGGTACCATTTCGATACCTCGAGCGATCAGTTTCGCCATTTGTTGCACGCTACCGTTTCTAGAGTAATACAGCACAAGGATTTCGGGCATTGTAATCTCGATTTTCTCTTAAGTAGTATTTTGATTTAATCTACCAATGACCTCATCTAATGCATTATTGCAAGGGATTGACGAGGTTTCGCCAGTTTTTCGATCTGCCCATTCAAGCTGTCCATTTTTAATTCCTCTTTCGCCTATCGTCAAGCGATAGGGGATTCCGATTAACTCTAGATCGGTGAACATCACACCTGGTCTTTCACCGCGGTCGTCAAGTAAAACATCTATACCTTGTTTTAATAGCGCCGCCTCAAGTCCATCACAAAAGCTCTTAACTAATTCGCTATTGTTATATCCAATTGCAGCAATAGCAATGGTAAATGGAGCAATCGATTGTGGCCACACGATACCTTTTTCATCATGCCCTTGTTCGATTGCCGCTGCCACTATCCGCGATACACCAATGCCGTAGCAGCCCATTTCAGCCGGCTTACTTTTACCTTCGTTGTCGAGATAATGACATTTCAGAGCTTCAGAATATTTTGTCCTGAGTTGGAAAATATGACCGACTTCAATACCCCTACATATTTCTAGCTTTCCTTTCCCATCTGGACTCGGATCCCCTGACTGTACGTTCCGGATATCTGCAATTTCTATTTCGCTTCTAATGTCCCGTTTAAAGTTAACTCCAGTCAAATGAAAGTCTCGCGCATTGGCGCCACAGGAAAAGTTGGACATTGATTGAGTGGCACGATCGCCAATGATTCGAATCTTTAGATTGACATCTACTGGACCTATAAATCCGATGGGGCTACCTAGGTATTTCATCACCTCTTCATCTTTAGCAAATCGAAATTCCCCCATACCTTTAATCTTCGTTAACTTTATCTCGTTAAGTTGGTGATCCCCCCTAAGAAGCAATAGGACGAACTGCTCACTTGCTATCACTGCAAGCGTCTTGAGAACATTAGATACTGGAATATTGAGCATTTTGGCTACTTGTCCGCACTTGCCTGCATCAGGAGTTGATATTTTGACCATCGATTGTTTGCTTTGAAGCTCATCAGTTGATAGTGTGATGGCTTCCGCCAGTTCAATGTTTGCGGCGTAGTCCGACTGAGGGCAGTAGGCAATTGCATCTTCGCCAGAATCAGCGAGCACATGAAACTCATGCGATCCGGTGCCGCCGATGGCGCCAGTATCTGCAGCCACCGGACGATATTGCAATCCTAGACGTTTAAAAATACGACAATAGGTATCAAACATATTCTGATATTCACGCTGAAGGTCAGCAAAGTCAGCGTGAAACGAGTAAGCATCTTTCATAATAAACTCGCGCGCACGCATGACGCCAAATCTAGGCCGAATTTCATCTCTGAACTTTGTTTGAATTTGATATAGGTTAATGGGTAGCTGGCGGTACGATTTAATCTCTTGTCGCGCAATATCCGTAATAACTTCTTCATGCGTAGGGCCAAAGCAGAAGTCTTTATTATGACGATCTTTAATTTTTAGCATCTGCGCGCCAAAAAGCTCCCATCTCCCAGATTCTGACCACAGCTCAGCAGGCTGGATTGCAGGCATAAGTAATTCCAGAGCACCGGCTCGTTCCATCTCTTCTCGTATGATTTTTTCAATTTTTTTAAGGACTCGGAAGCCAAGAGGGAGCCATGAGTAAAGGCCGCTACCTAGTTTCTTGATGAGGCCTGCTTTTAGCATTAACTGATGGGAAGTGATTTCTGCTTCACTTGGTGCTTCTCTCAGTGTATTTAGGAAAAATTGAGTTAAACGCATTTTTGGCCAATTATTTTGATAACAAACGCTTATTCTATCCCGATGAAAAAAAGTTATGTGGTTAAACTATCCGTACAATGATAAGTCAGTTAATAGGTCGAGAATAGTATGTTCAGAAGAATAGGATTCTTTCGCAATACTAGCATTGAGTCTGAGGTTGAAGTCAGTGAGTCTCGGGGTATTAGAAGCTTATTTCTGGGCAGCAGTACAGTTCAAAGTTCTATGAAATTGATGGACCCTTTTGAGCTTGTTCTCGATTATACCCAGGCTATGATGTCATTTATGTTGTTTCATAACCGCGTACAAAGTGTGGCTTGCATTGGTTTGGGTGGGGGATCGATACCGAAGTTTATTTGGAAAAATCTACCTGATGTAAAGGTGTGCGTGATTGAAAATTCCGAGCAAGTTATTAATGTGGCACGTCAATATTTTTTTGTTCCGGATGATGACGAGCGATTATCTGTGATTCATGCGGATGGGTTGAAATGGATTGCTGCTGCTGGGCAGTACGATGTCATTATGCTTGATGCGTTTGATGCGTCTGGGGTGCCCGGAGGATTTGTTAATGATGAATTTACTCAGCGTGTAAAAAGCTGCATAGCTCAAAATGGGATTTATATCCAGAATTTATGGTCAAGTGATCCACAGTTGAAATCAAGAATTTTTCAAATTGAATCTTATTTTGATCAAATTGCCTTAGTGCCCACTCCCAAAGGGGGCAATATAGTGGCGCTTGCTTTTAATTCGGCACCCACTACCGCCCAATTATCTAAGATTGACCAATTGGCGCGAGGCCTGAAGCAATCGTTAGGCTTAGATTTTGATGCCATGCTTGATCGCATACGATCGTTCCAGTCATCACAAGCAAAAAAACTTTCTATCTGAGTGGCTAGAAATCCCATAAGTATGTAAAAATACATTTATTATTGAATCTGACGGGGTTTTTGATCATGATTGATCGAGAGGGTTACCGTCCGAACGTGGGTATTATTCTTTGCAACAAGCGTAACGAGGTTTTCTGGGGAAAACGCGCGCGGGAGTATGCGTGGCAATTTCCGCAGGGGGGGATACAAGAAGGTGAATCTCCTGCGCAGGCGATGTACCGAGAGCTCGACGAAGAGGTCGGACTTGCGCCTCATCATGTGAAGATTATCGGACGGACTAGGGGATGGCTACGTTATGATGTTCCCAGGCAGTTTGTGCGCCGGGAGACCCGATTGATATATAAAGGTCAAAAACAAATATGGTTTTTATTGCGTTTGGTGGGATTCGATAGCGATGTCTCATTGAGAAAATCTACAGTCCCAGAGTTTGACGCGTGGCGTTGGCACCCATTTTTCGTTCCATTGGACTCGGTTGTTGAGTTTAAACGAGACGTCTACAAGAAAGCATTGATAGAGTTAGCGCCTTACTTAAGGTTGAAGCCTCCGCGCACTTATGAATAGATTTTTCTCATCATTGTTCAGTACGCACGTCCAAAATAATCTTTCCTATGTGTTGACTTGATTCCATAAGCTGATGTGCCTTAGCTGCATCTTCGAGTGAGAAGGAAGCGAAGATGAGTGGTTTAATGACTTTTGTTTCGAGTAGTGGCCAAACTTTTTGTAAAAGTGAGGCGGCAATATTTGCTTTAAACGACGTGGATCTTGGGCGCAGTGTAGAACCAGTCACTGTCAGTCTTCTTCTAAGAATATCAGTCATATTCAAATTGGTTTTAACGCCTCCTAAAAAAGCGATAATTACAATTCGACCGTCATCCGCTAAGCATTTGAGGTTGCGTTGTAGATAGTCGCCCGCAACCATATCGAGAATAATATCGACACCTCTATTATTTGTAAGGGCCATCACGCGTTCTACGAAATCTTCATCTTTGTAATTGATTGCTTGAGTCGCACCGATATCCTCACAAGCGCGACATTTTTCTTCTGAGCCGGCGGTTATGAATATCTCATGCCCAAACGCTCGACATAATTGTATGGCCGTCGTTCCAATGCCGCTTGATCCACCATGAACTAGAAGGGTTTCTTGTCCGAGAAGTCCCGCTCGGTCAAACACATTGGACCAGACCGTAAAGTAGGTTTCAGGAAGCGATGCAGCTTCCCGTAAGCTAAGTCCGTTAGGAACCGGCAGGCATTGTGCCGAAGGTGCCCCAACATATTCAGCGTATCCCCCACCCGATACAAGAGCGCAGACTGAATCGCCAACTTTCCATTGAGTTACTTGGTTGCCGACTGCAACAATAATTCCCGATACTTCTAGCCCGGGAATATCCGTTACTTCGGGTGGAGGGGGATAGAGGCCTGTCCGTTGCATGATGTCGGGTCTATTAATCCCTGCGGCGTGAACGCAAATCAGTACCTCATGTTCGGTGATTTTTGGAACAGGTCGCTTCGTTATCTTTAAAACATCGGGTTTTCCTGGCTCGGTTACCTCGATGGCGCACATTGTTTTTGGTAATTGCTGCATTAGGTGTCCTGTTATATATAACGAGTATGTGTGTATTTTGGCATTAATTCTACAGATTAGATAAGATCAAGGTGATTTTAATGAAAGGCTAAATATCTAAGAGGTAACGATTGATGGACACTGAGTTTCGTGCTGAGCCCATTAGGCTTGCTAAGGACTTTCTTCGCTATGCTCAAGAGGAAAGTGTTACTCCATGACAATTTTCGGCGGCATGGGTTTTAACGAATCCGATTTTGACTAGGGTGGTTGGTGGTCTTAGAACATTTGAGCAATGGAAAGATTATTATGGGGACTTAGCTACTCAAATTGACGCGGATGATGAGTGGTTTTTAGATCAGCTGGTTGCACTGAGACATCCGGATCCGGTTTTTTCGGTTACATCTAGAGCAGTGTGAAAGTAGTGATTGATCTATGTTGACCGATTTGTTTCTCTTTTTAGCGCTTAACTGAATACTGGAAAGTCATCGAAGCGATATCTGAGCACTTGTTCATGTGCGTCTAGCCCCATCCATCCGCTGATGGCTGTTGCGTACACTTGTCTAAAGTCGGTGGTGTGAAGCATGTTGCCCTCGTTGAGGTTAGTCAGGCTGGGTAGTTCGCCATAATGCCCTCCTTTAACTGCATTACCGATGAGGTACATGTTGTTCGCGGTGCCATGATCTGTACCCAAATTGGTGTTTTCCGTAACTCGTCTGCCGAATTCAGAAAACACAAGCATAACGACGTCATCTGCGCGTCCAATGCGCTCCATATCCGTGAAAAATCCTGAAACCGCATCTGAGAAGTAAGTTAACAGACGTTGGTGAAGGTCTGGTTGTTGAACATGCGTATCAAATGCATTGTTTCTAAATGAAGTGTAGTAGAGCCGCGTATTCATATCTGCATTGATCAATGCGGCTATTTTATTGAGATCCAGCGGGGAGATGCCATAATCGACAGGTGTTTTGTAGCTCTCCCAAGCGGATTTCACTTTCTCCGAAGCTTGTCTAGCGCTCTTGGCGAGGTCCAATAGACGTCGTTGTGCTGAGGTGCTTCCTTCGGTAGCGGTACGATCGGTATCCAATAGTGGTCTTGATTGGAATAAACCTTTGCGACCGAATTCCTTTGGGTCATCAAAAACAACAGGCACGTGGTTTTTAGCCACAACAGCTAATGATTGCGTCGCATCTACGTTCACCAGATAGTTTGGTGTTATGGTTGGGTCTAGAGCGTCAGCGAGTCGTCCAACCCAGCCTAAGGACTCTCCGCTATTGGGGGCTGCGGTTTGCCAATAGGCCATTGAAGTGAAGTGTGAATAAGACGGCTGGTCATAGCCGCAACCATGGAATATGGCCATTTTCCCGTTCTTGAATAGCCTTTCCATACCTGACATGTCAGGGTTAAAACCAAAGTGATCGTCGATTTTTATGACCTTATTTGGTTTAATCCCGAGTGTTGGCCGATGCCTGTAGTACGCATCATCGCCATATGGGACTACCGTATTTAAGCCATCATTCCCACCTGACAGTTCTAGTACAACAAGAATTTTTTTGCTGAGCAGATTATCGCTCGCAAAAGCCAACGGAGAGAGTTGCGATAGAAATGGGCTGGTCAGGCCGCTAGTGGCTGCGCCTGCACCCATAAGCTTGAGGAAGTCTCTCCGTTTAAATTGGTATTTTTTACTCATTAACGGTCCTTATTTAGCCGAGTTGGTATTCCGGTAGAGATAGAAGTAAATGAAACGTTTCTCGTAGCGCTTCTTCTGAGAATGTTTGCGCCTCCTGAATGTTATTGGTACCGAGTTGCTGCGTGAGAAAGTCAGCGATTTGCTGTCTTGTGCCCTGATCTATAGAAACCGAGAAAAATCTTCCGATCAAATAATTAATTGCTTCCTCTGATGTTTGGCAATTGGCGTCGAGAACGAGTTTCGTTAAATTTAATCTGGCTGGCGTTCTGCTAATGGGCTTTACTTTTTCTATTGCATTTCTCCATCCGCGATAACTACCTAAGCGCGTATTAAATTCTTCATCGCGGTCTACCATATTATTTGAGGCTGAGGTTGCGTAGCCCTTCTCAGGTTGTGTCGCGGTTGCGATATCAGCACCTGCTGCAAGCCTTTCTGCAACAACTCCAATTTGGTAGTTATCTGGATATCGATCGCTTGGCAGGAATTCGATATTTGGAAAGACAGTATCGTACACAAAATTTCCTCTTGCTAGCAGCAGGCCTGGTGTTACCCAACTTTGTCCGCCAGCCCAACCGGCAACAGTGGGTGGGAACAGCAAAATTTGCCCAAGCGATTCGGTCGTGTCGTAAAAATCTGGAACTCCAGGAACAACATCAAGCTCTAGTTTTTTATACGTCGAAATGACTAGTTCAACAGGGGATTTTACATGTGAACCCATTGATGCTGGGCTATAAAAATCTTTAGAGAGGAATATTTTCTCTAGTAATGGTTTGATCTCATACCCAGAGTTTTGCAAAACTGCCCCAAGTTCTTTTTGAGTCTTAGCATCAAGGTTGTCACGTACAAAAAATTTATATATTTTCCCAGAAATGTATTCAGCAGTAACTGGTTTCTCCAGAATCATATCGATTATGTCTAACCCATTCCAATCGCCTGTATTCCCAAAGAAAGTTTTATCGGATGAGTCGTGTTTATCAGCGTTTACGACAAATTCTAGATCAATATAATTCCAGCCGGTGAACGCGCGAGCGGCCTCTCGAATATCATCTTCGGTGTACTGACCCACACCCATGGTGAAGAGCTCCATGATCTCGCGGGCAAAGTTTTCGTTTGGCGAGCCTTTAATATTAACGCCGGCGTCCAAGAACGAAAGCATTGCCGGATCTTGAGAGACTTCGATCAATAATTGTTTAAAGTTAGCCGTTCCATATTCTCTGAAAACCTGATTTTGATTCAGTAGTTTTCGATAATCACGAACTTTTTCTTCATTAGTGGCAAAGTGCCCATGCCAAAAGAGTGCCATTTTTTCTTCTAGAGGTCGTTTGGTAAGAAGCATGCGATTTGCCCACCAATGGGCGACACGACGAGTTTCTAACATGCTGGCCCGTAGCCAATAAAAGAAACGATCGACTACGGGTTGGAGCCGCCTATTTCCGCTAGGTTTGATCTTGACTCCTATGGCCTCACCTGTTTCTTTGGCGAGTTCGGTGGCTGCGGGCCTCGATGCCGGAAAGGGTTCAATGCCGCGGTCGTGGATGCCCGAGTGGTCGAATTCAGGCAGCGCATTTGGAATGTTTTCGAAGTGAAGCAGTTCTTGAACCGCTGCTCTCGGACCCATTAAGACGAGTCTTTCTATATTCTTGGGGCTATCGCCGAAGCCCGCGCGTTCGATGAGGTGGCGAGCCTTAGCATAGTTCCAATCAAGTTCAGATATTGGCTCAAGGCTGTTGGCCCAATTATCATTAGCCCAAGCGTTTGATGTTGAGAGCAAAAGCGTGAGGGAGATTAACGTCAGTCTAGTAAATTTTCCAATATTATTGTTCATTGTGCGTAATTATAAGTTTGCCCGTTTGGTTGTTTGGTGACCTAGCACATCTTAACAATTAAGCACTTATTATTGCAGATCTTCAAAACGTATCAATAACTTTATTAAACGGATGCCGATATTTGTTTGAGTGCCGTTAGCATTTCTTTGGATATTGGGGTGGGTCGACGTGATATGGCATCAACGTAAACATGTACGAAGGAGCCTTGGGCTGACGCTAAGTCGCTGTTCTCGCGAAATAATCCAATAGAATAGTGAACGGAGCTTTTGCCAATCTTATCTACCCGGATGCCACTGGTTACGATATCCGGAAATGTGATGGGAGAGAAATATTGACACTGCGTTTCAACAACTAAGCCAATGATCGTGCTTTTTTCAATATCAAGCACACTTTGCTCAATTAAGAACTGATTAACTGCGGTATCGAAAAATGAGTAATAGACTACGTTATTGATGTGTCGATACACATCGTTATCCATCCACCGCGTTGGTATGGTTTGAAAATGGAAGAAGTAGTCACGGTTTAATGGACTTGTTTTAGACATGGTTCAAACTTACTGACAATGTATCTTAAAATTTTTGGCATCCTAATCTTAGGTACTCGGATCAAGTGAGCAGCACTCATTATAAACACAAAGAAAACCTACTATTTCCAATCATAGCCATTCGCTTAATATGTTATTATTAGCTCGATGAATGAGAACATAACGTCCAATATAAACATTTGCTCTTAATTTTTAGGATAGATAAATGAATTTTTTTCTCAATTTCTTTAGGCTTTTATTCGCGGGTTTATTTATTTTAGCGTTGGTTTCTTGTCAGACAACAAAAAAGATTGGAGATACTGTTGAGGAGTCCGCAGATAGTTTCGATTACATTCAACCTCAATCTCAAGCTGAGCAAGAGCGTCTTCAGCAGGAGTTATTGAAAGCTAAGCAAGAACGGGAAAGACTCCAGGCGGAAGCGGATAAAGCTCGCGAGGCGCAATCCTTAGCTGAGGAAAAGATGAGGCTTGAGGCGGAAGAGCTTGCAAAATCGCAATCTGCAGCTGCGCAAGAACAGGAAAGACTCAAGGCGAAAGCGGGAGCAGAAGCTGCACAAGCGGGAGCAGAAGCTGCACAAGCGGGAGCAGAAGCTGCACAAGCGGGAGCAGAAGCTGCGCAGGCTGAGCAAGGTGTTGTTAACGACAGCGTACCGATGGGAATGCCTACCAGCTCCGTATACTTTGATTTTGATAACAGTTTCATCGCTCCTAAGTTTGACGATGTGATTCAATCCCATGCTGGGTATCTTCGTTCAAACCCTGATCTTAAGGTGGAAATCCAAGGAAATTGTGACGAGCGGGGCAGTCGAGAATATAACATTGGCCTAGGTAATAGACGAGCGCTTGCAGTTAAGGCTGCGCTAGAACTGCTTGGTGTCCAGGGACGTCGAATTACGATCACCAGTTTTGGTTCAGAAAAGCCTGTGGAATTGGGTCACGATGAGTCTAATTGGCAGCAAAATAGAAGGGCTGACTTTGTGTATTGATTTTGAGCACTTTATATAGGTCTAAATGGGGGCGTTTATAAGCCCCTTTTTTATGTGAGAAACATATTTCTTTAAAGTAAAGTTAGTAGCTATGACCATGAGAATTACATTTACCCTGGTCCTTATTATGACGGCTGTCACGATTGCGTATGCTCAAAATAGAACTGCGCCAATCGAAAGCACTACAAAAGTCCGAGAAGTCAGACCCAGTTTGTCCCAATTGACAAATGAGGTTGACGAGCTAAAACAAAGTCTCCTAGAGCTCGAAATAGCAGTTACTAAAGCCAACACAGCTCGCTTAGTTGAGCGCAACGAAGATTTTCAAAAAACTAGTGAAGTGCAAAATGAAAATTTTAAAAAAACCTTAGAGCTTACGGAAAAAATTGGACAGATAAAAAGTGATCTGGCGGCTCACTACAGTTCTTTGAACAATCCATTGAGTCAATTGCGCAACGAGTTTGATAATCGTGGCGGCCAATTGCTTCAGTTTAGGCGAGATCTCGATGATGCCGCGGCTCGAGTGAATCAAGCGGAGGCTCAGATCCGAGAGGATGGTGTATCGACTGCCCAGCAGATCGAAGGCCTAACGAGTCGTCTCAATGTGCTGGAGGCAAGGATACAGAGCATTAGTGCGCAGCATGTTCAAAAGACAGAGTTTGCGTTGAGGGAAGAAGAGTTACTCACGCGTATTCGTCATCTTGAGGAGGCAAATCAATCATTACTTCAGCGCTTTCAGGTTGCTGAGACTCTTATCCAACAGTTGAGTGAACAAATCAGTGCCAACTCCGAAAGGTTGATATTGGCAAATAGAGACGCCTTGACTCATTTGAGCCGAGTTGAGCAGTTGGAAGCGCAAATTTTGAGTCTTGAGAGCTTTTCGGATCGGTTGGATATACTTGCTGCAAAAGACCTTGAGTTAGATAGAAAGGTGTTCGTAGTAAATGATATCGGGTCTCGACTTGAAGAGCTTACGAAAGATACTTACTTATTGCAGATTGAACTACTGAAACTCGAAAGTGAGACAAAAAAAGTCGACGATAGTTCGAGGCTGACTGCAGAGGATTTAAGTGCGGCGGTGAGAAGGGTCGATGAATTAGAAATCGTCCAATTAAAACTAGGCGATCTGTCTTCTTTGAGAGATCGACTGAAACTTTTAGAGGGTAAAATTATAAGCATGGAAGAGCGCTCGGCTTTCCCTGAAAGTTTGCCTGATACAAAGGACTAAATTACGGCAACGTAAGATCCAACTCAAACCAGCATTGATTGATTTTTTAGCTGATTGGTTTGTAAACGCCTGAGATTTAATTGATACGCTGATCATGAGTCTCAGACCTTTAAAATACGGGACACAGGTTGTCGACTATACTGCTGGCAATGCGATCAAAAATTAACATTTTTGCCATTGTTTGGCTCGTTGTGGTTATCTTGTCGGTGTTTTATCCGGCGTATGCGGCTGATCGAAGTGGCGCATCCACTCAGCAGGCTGAGCTCGATCTCATTACGCAATTCGTTCGGGTTTCTCCAGGTCAGGAGTTATACCTCGGTATCCGTGTAGCGCTTGAGGAAGACTGGCACATTTATTGGAAAAATCCAGGTGATACAGGCCTACCCACCCACGTTGATTGGGTGCTTCCCAGTACATTTGTCGTAGGGCCCATGTTATGGCCAACTCCCAGTCGCTTCAAACTTGAGAATTTTGTCAATTTTGGGTACGGCCGTACGGTTATCTTTCCCTTCCAACTCAAAGTCGCTGAACACGCACTACCTGGCCAGCATCCCTTCTCGGCAAAGGTGTCTTGGCTTGTTTGTAAAGACTTGTGTATTCCTGGAGAGGCTGAGCTATTCATGGACCTTCAGGTAGGGGATTTAGCGATATCCACAGCGGATGCGAGTGATATTGAAAGAGCCCTGAAAGAAATGCCGAGAGAAGCGCCCGAGGACTGGTTTGATGTAACGGTGAGTCAAGAGGGACAATGGAGTCTTGATTTAAGCCGCCTGGAGTCTACTGTTATTTCGGCGGAGTTTTTTCCTGCAAAAAGTAATGTCATCGTATATCAGGCCCCGCAGACCCTAGTTTCGGCCGCATCAGGTATGCATTTGCGTGGACGTTTGTCGCCTGACTATACGAGCTCGAAAACTTCGTTCGAGGGTGTTTTGGCGGTAACGGATAAAGCGAGTGGCAAGATTTTAAGTTACGACCTACGTCGCACTCCAAAGGAATTTTTAGCGCTTCAATCTCCAATTTATTCTTTGGGGACTCAATCTATCTCCAGCCTTTGGTTAGCGATTTGTTTTGCCTTGATGGGTGGGATGATCTTAAATTTAATGCCGTGCGTGCTTCCTGTCGTGGCAGTTAAGTTAATAGAATTGATCGAGCAAGAAGAGCGCTCCGTATCAGCGCGTTATCGTGATACGGTTTTATTTTCCTGTGGCGTTGTTTTAACGTTTTGTTTGATAGGTGGAGCTCTATTGGTTATGAGGTCGGCCGGGGAGCAGGTTGGTTGGGGTTTTCAATTACAAGCTCCCGAAATGGTTTTAGGGTTAATAGTTTTGTTCTTTGTGCTCGCGTTGAATATGTCCGGTTTATTTGAGATCGGTACCAGCTTGCAGCGCGTTGGTGGAATCAAGGGGTCATTTGGCCGTTGGTCTTCCCTTCTATCGGGGGCTCTCGTAACTATTATTGCAACGCCATGTACAGCCCCTTTTATGGGTGCTGCAATGGGTTTTTCAATTGCACAAGGGGCCGCACCGAGTATGCTTACTTTTTTAGCGCTTGGAATCGGGATGGCAACGCCGTATGTAATCATTTCGTTGAGACCTGGTCTTGCTGCTTGGCTACCAAAGCCAGGTGTATGGATGAATACCTTAAAGAACCTGTTGAGTGTGCCTTTGTATTTGACTGTCATTTGGTTGATTTGGGTGTTAGGTCAGCAAACAACCATTCACAATGTCTCTAAAGTTCTCGTCGTTTTGGTTTTTATTGGGTTATCAGTTTGGGCCATTGGTAAGCTGCAGTATCGAAGGATCTCTCGTATAGGTCCTTGGAAGGCCCTAATTGCGACCAGTCTCTTGGTCTCACTCGCAGGCTTAATTAACGTTGTGACTGCATTGGATCAAAAGATTAATCGAGAAGTTCTTCAAACAGATTGGAAATCTTGGTCATCGGCAGGGGTGGCGAGTGCTCGTGAGGAGGGCCGCGCGGTGTTCGTTGATTACACGGCAGCGTGGTGTATCACCTGTCAAGTGAATAAGGCATTGGTGCTTGATGACCAGGAAGTCGTGTCCGCGTTTAAGAAAAATAAAGTGATAACTTTTAGAGCTGATTGGACATCTAGAGACGCGGCGATTACTGCGTCATTAACTTCTTTTGGTAGATCAGGCGTACCTGTTTATGTGTTTTATCCGGAAAATCAAGGTACACCAGTTATTTTGTCGGAGATGTTGAGGAAAAAAGAAATATTCAATCTGTTCGACCGTTGAGACAATGTTGAATAATAAGCCTCCAACGACTGTTGAGTTATATTTCTAGGGTGATAGGCATTGGAACGAACAGAGCGATTTTATAAAATTGATCGATTGCTTCGTGATAATAGATCGGTTCCGCTAGGGCGATTCCTTGAAGAGCTTTCGGTGTCAAAGGCAACGTTTAAGCGTGATATCGAGTATATGAGGGATCGGCTCAACGCCCCCATTAGTTGGGATCGTACTCATCGCGGTTATATTTTTGATCAAGAGATTGCCGACGTGGTGTCCTATGAGTTACCTGGGATTTGGTTTAATCAATCAGAGATTCTTGCCTTACTCTCAATGGAGGCTTTGTTGAGTCAAATTCAACCAGGTTTGCTCGGTCCGCGACTTGATCCGTTGAAGCAAAAATTGTGCGACCTCATTGAGGTTGGTGAGTACTCAGTGGACGCCATAAAGAACCGTATCAAAATCCTCAATATGGGCTCTCGCAGTCGAAGTATTAAGCATTTTGAAGTGATTGCATTGTCTTTGATGCAACGGTCACAACTTGTACTTGCATACTACGTGCGCTCAAGAGAGGAGGTTACACTGCGATCTGTTTCACCTCAGCGCATCGTGTACTACAGAGATAATTGGTATTTAGATGCGTGGTGTCATTCTGTGAATGCAGTACGTAGCTTTTCGTTAGATGCGGTACGTTCCGCGAAACTGAAGGATGAAGCGGCTATTCAATGCGATGAAAAAATATTAGATGCTGTGCTTGGATCAGGATATGGCATTTTTTCTGGCACTGATCTTCTGTGGGCTAAACTTCGATTTGGTCCTGAGCGTGCTAAGTGGGTTTCTCTTGAGGAATGGCATCCATCTCAACGGACTTATTTTGATGACGAGGGTTATTTTATTTTAGAAATACCATATGCTGAACAACCTGAACTCATAATGGATATCCTTAGATTTGGTCCTGATGTTGAGGTGATTGAGCCTGCTTCATTGCGCCAAATGATTAGAGAAAAAGTGTCTGAAATGTTGGCTATTTACGAATAAGTCATTGATTTATATAAATTATTAAAAATAAATATTTTCAATATTTATTGGTCTAGGCTCATCTGGTGAGCCAGTGCTGGCTGCAAACTACTTCCAAGATTATTAGTTACAACGGGGGTTAGTGATGGAACAGCTCAGTTTTTTTCTTAACAGCACATCGAGTCCTAAATTACAACGTAGTATTTCAGTAATTAGAGATCGTATTGATCAATCGGTATCGAAACGTAATGTGGGCATAACCGGTAAGTTACGGGAATTAAATGGTACGCTGCCACGCTTTACGAGAATTATGGACATAAATAGCCGCTCTTCTGACGGTCTATCTGTAAGCAGGGATAAATTAGTAACTCGCGATATTTTATATCGGTCAAATCATTACCCTCAGTCGAGAAGAGGGGCCCCAATTGTTGACATGGCGCGTGGACGTCAGTTTATTTCACATGAGCATGTTGTTAATGCGATCGAGCATGCTTTAGTGACTTTAAGAATTAATCCGGATGAAGTGGAAGTGTCGGTGAAATATGGGTCTTACGGAGCACAAATGTCATTGGTGGTTTCGTTGCCAAGCCTTTATGACTTTGATCCAGGGAGTATGGATCCCTTTAGGCTCCAGGTTGTTTTTCATAATTGTTTGAGTCGAGGAGGGCTCCGCCTTCTTGCTCGATGGTTCCAAGAGGGAACGGGGGCATCTTATTCAGTCGGGGTGTCACAACTCAATGCAAGTCTTGCCCATCGGATCCCGGCAAGAGAGGAAAATATCCTGCCTACGTTTAGAAAAGCTATTGACTTAGCTCGTGAAGATTGTCTTCATTTGGTCGATTGGACACGTCAAAGGATTGCTAGAGAGGCACTACAAGCCTGGCTGGCAGGATCTGTGCGGCGTATGTGGGGTAGAAAGACTCAACAAGTTCTTGAAAGTGAATTTGAATGTGATGAAGGCATAGGCAGTAGGGAGCGTAATTCATCCTGGAATGTGCTTGATATTTTAATGGTGCTTGCCAGCTATTCTGCAGATTCAAAAGATATCCTTCGTCAATGCGATCAGGTGGTAGAGGGGGCAGTCCTAATGCGATCTCTATTAAAAAAATGCTTAACCGCATAGATGAGTTTGTGTCCGATTGAGAACCCCAATTAGTGGGAGTGATACGAGTATTTTCAGGATTGTTTACGAGGTGAATACAAAAAAGCTATGATCAGAATATAGTCGTTATCCTAATTTAATAAACTGGACAACAGCAGTGCTGATCTTCCGTCAATTGATCGACCAACAGTCGTCTACGTACACGTATCTTTTGGGTGATGCTGAATCTAGAGAGTGTCTCTTGATTGACCCTGTATTCGAGCAGGTCATGCGAGACCAGGCGATGATAAAGGAGATGGATCTTGATCTCATCGCTACCGTTGAGACCCATGTGCATGCTGACCACGTTACCGGGGCATGGCTGCTCCACAATAGCCTTAGCAGTGAAATCGTGGTTTCAGCGAATGGGGGTGTTCGTGGTGCCGGGAGATACGTGAAGCAGAACGATGTAATTACTTTCGGTGGTAGGAAGTTGGATGTGCGTGAGACACCTGGGCATACGAACGGATGCATCACTTTAGTTCTCGATGATCAATCCATGGCTTTCACTGGAGATTGTCTATTAATCCGGGGGACAGGAAGGACGGATTTCCAGGAGGGAAACCCGAAAATGATGTTCCAGTCGATTCACGAGCAAATTTTTACCCTTCCAGATGAATGTTTGATTTATCCTGGGCACGATTATCGAGGAATGACCGTGTCACGTGTCTTGGAGGAAAAGCGTTTCAATCCAAGATTAGGAGGAGAAATTAATCTTCAAGATTTCTTGGGGTATATGGAGAACTTGAAGTTACTGCATCCCGGCCAGATTAATCGTGCTGTGCCGGCGAATTTAAATTGTGGCCAACCGGATGGCAACACTCCTAAATTGAATACTCAAGACTGGGCAAATCTCACGTATAGTTTTTCAGGGATTTGGCAGATAGCACCTCCAACTCTCGAGGAGATACTGGCGACAGTGCAGATTATAGATGTCCGAGAATTGGCTGAGTTTGAAGGGCCATTAGGCCGGATTCCGGGAGCAAAATTAATACCGCTAAATCAACTGGTGGGCCGGCTTGGAGAATTGAACCGAGGTATGCCAATCGTTACTGTTTGCCGGTCCGGAGCACGATCAGCTCAAGCTATCCTCCATCTTCAGGAGCTGGGTTTTACAAAACTCGCTAATCTATCGGGTGGTATGCTGCGATGGAATGTCGGAGGGCATGCTGTTCTGGGCGGTTCGGACTGATACCATTGCTCTAACCAACTGAGCTAAAGTGCCAATACAGATACTATAGCTAGATTGCAGCGTAGCTTTGAATCTTATGGTTCAAGATGTCCATAAAAGTAGCGAGCATGACATATATCACCTGATGATATGGAAATGAAATCGATTTTTCTTGCGGATTCGATTACTATTGCTCACTCAATATTTATGAAAGAGGCTAAATGAAAAATACTTTTTTTGTGGCGCTATTACTGATGACTTCGGCGTGTTCGCAGGACGCTGTAACGGCGGATATTTCGCTTGAGACTGAAGATCAAAAAACCCTATATGCAATAGGTATGATTATCAGTAATCAATTGCAACCTTTTGCTTTGAGTGAGGAAGAGTTGGCTCCTATTGTTCAAGGGATGAGGGACGGCATATCGGGGTTGGATGCAAAGGTGGATATGAAGACCTATGAAGCGAGGATCAATGAAATGGTATCAGAGCGTTCTGCAAAAGTTGCCGCGAAAGAAGCATCCGCATCTGCGTCATACCTAAAGCAATTTGAATCAGATGATTCGTTCGTAAAAACTGAATCTGGTGCGCTTGTGAAAATGGTAGAGGAAGGTGCGGGTAATTTTCCGACCGCAAGTGATACGGTAGTGGTTCATTACGAAGGAAGCTTGATTGATGGAACTGTGTTTGATAGTTCTCTCGTTCGCGGCGAACCGGTAACATTTCCTCTGAGTGGTGTCATAAAGTGTTGGACTGAAGGGCTTCAAAAGATAAAGGTTGGAGGAAAGGCGAAGTTGATTTGCCCCGCTAATACCGCTTATGGTGATCGAGGAGCGCCCCCGAAAATCGGTGCTGGTGCTACGTTAATCTTCGAAGTTAACCTTCTTGAGATTAAGAAATAATTCGGCGCATAACATTGATAAAGGAGAATAAAATGTTGATTGATATGAGAACTTATCGATGTAGGCCTGGTTCCATAAAGAAGCATCTGGCTTTGTATGAAAAATTAGGGAAGCCTGCTCAAACGAAGTATCTCGGACAACCGCTTGCTTACTTGCAATGCGAGAGTGGTAATCCTAACGAGTATGTTCATTTGTGGATTTATGAGAATGCTGGCGATAGAGAGAAGAAAAGAGCTCTATTGTTTGCCGATCCGGATTGGCTGAAGTACATAGAAGAAAGCGCTAAGCTTGGTGCGCTAGAGCATCAAACAAATAAGCTGATGAAGCCAGTAGACTTCTATCCATTACCGAAAAGGCTTGGATAGTCATTTTGTTAAAAATTAGAGCGATGGATCATTTCGAATGGCGCATCGTTCTTTTTTGTTAATTCTTCTCTCGTTCTTTTTGTATTAGTACGCGTCTTAGTATTTTCCCAGATGCCGACTTTGGAATTTGTTCCACGAACTCGACAATTCTGATTTTCTTATGCGGAGCGACGCGCTGAGATACAAATCCCATAATTTCTTCCGCGCTCACAGACAGCCCTTTTTTTATAACGACTACTGCTTTGGGTAGTTCCCCGGCTTCCTCGTCTGCAACAGGGATCACTGCTGCGTCAGATACTGCAGGGTGTGTGAGTAGGAGTGCTTCAAGCTCAGCAGGCGCTACCTGCATGCCCTTATATTTAATCAGTTCCTTGATGCGATCAACTGCATAGAAAAAACCTTCATCGTCGACATACCCAATATCCCCAGTTCGGTACCAACCCTCTTTTGTAATGCTTTCTGCGGTGGCCTCTGGTCTATTTAGATAACCTTTCATAATCTGCGGACCACGAATCCATATCTCACCATTTTGATTATTGGAAAGGGACTCTCTTGTTTGTGGATCAACAATCATGACCTCCGTGTTGGGTACGGGTAGCCCAATCGACCCTATTTTTTTTGCGGTACCTTGATTGGGGAGTAAATGCGTAACGGGACTTGCTTCAGTCATGCCATAGCCTTGAAGAATATTACATCTAACTCTTGCCGCGGCTTCCATGGCGACTCCTGCACCTAAAGGGGCTGCTCCGGAGAGAATAAGCTTAAGGCTGGATAAATCGTATCGTTCTACTGCGGGATGTTTTGCTAAGCCTAATACTATCGGTGGGACTATGGGTGTTATGGTCACTTTGTAAGTTTCAATGGCAGCTAGAAAAACCTCCATATCGAAGCGCGACATACAAACAATTGTTCCTCGCCTGTAGAGCGAGTAGAGCATGATAACAACCATTCCGTAAATATGGAAAAATGGTAGTACCCCGAGCACCGTATCCTGTTCGCCGATCGCATTATGGCTTGTCATGCCTTCAGCTTGCCGCATGTTCATTATAAGGTTGTAGTGAGTAAGCATAACGCCCTTTGGTAGGCCCGTGGTGCCACTCGAGTACGGGAGTGCACAGACGTCATTTTCTGCGGAGATCTCGGGTGCAATTACCGCAATGCCAGACTGCATTAATTCCTCAAGTCTCCGGTAACCTCGTGCTTCACCGATCACAATGAGTTCATCTACTTGATGTTTCTGTATGGCCGTCTCTGCCTTATCCAAAAAATCAGGTACTGTAACAATTAGTTTTGCTTTTGCATCAATGAGTTGTTTGGCTAATTCATCCGCCGTGTATAGTGGGTTAACGGTCGTGCATATTCCACCTAATTTTAGGACAGCAAGAAAGATGACGACGTATTCAGGTACGTTTGGACTATATATAGCAAGGACATCACCCTTCTTAAATCCGCCCGCCTGCAATCCAGCTGCGAGTCGGTAGATGGATTCGGACAATTCCCGATAGCTGATTTTTCGACTGGTCTCCGCTTGTATGATCGCAGTTTTATTCTCGTGCGCTGATATGTCACCAAGAACAAAGTCCGCGACATTTATTCTTGGGGCAGACACGTCTGCATGTGGGCTGCGAAATATCATGCTAACTATCCTCTTAGGTTAATTCTTAAAAAATATTTTTTTCAGTTTATATCGTTAATATAGCTTAACGGCTTGGCTGAAAAATAGCCGTACAGCTATTTTTTTTAATAAGAATTACTTTATGAGTATCAAAATCAATGGAATTGCGCACATACAGTTGAACGTTAATAGTACAGCTGGTATCGAATTTTGGCTTGCGCTGTGTGGCTTCATGCCTTTGAGCACGTTAATTGATAATGACGATGTTCAATACAGTATTGGTGGGTGGACTGGTGTTTTGGTGCATTTGGCATCTCTAGAAAAAAGATCAGTTGGATTTGGGCAACATGTCAGCAGTTTGCATCATGTGTGCTTCAGAGCGTTTTAGGCATGATCTTGACCTTGTGCACGAATTTGTTAGTTCATTGGGCTAGGGGAGAATTGCGCACGACCCAGAAGAGGGAGTTTGGTTTGCTTTAGGATATCACTCGAATCTTTTTGAGAATTTAGATGGCATACTTAATGAGGTCAATTTTGTTCCCGGAAGGGGCCTGTTTCTGAAAGCAGTCGGTTAGGTATTGATATGGCGAAGAGGGGCTAACAAATAAATGAATAGTTTTTAATATAGGTTATTTGAAAATTATGATGTAAATCTAGGAGAGGCAAGTATGACTAGTATATCTTTGGATCACGCGCAAAAATGTCTTGATGTTGCTATTAAAAAGGTTCAGCAAGATTTTAAGCGGCCTATTTGTGTATCTATCTGTGACTCATATGGGTATCAGGTCGCTTTTTATCGTATGGACAAGGCACCCATCCGTAGTATTGCGATATCACAGCAAAAAGCGCATACGGCGACGCGAATGGGCATGTCTACTGATGCATTTTTAGAGCGTTTAAATAATGACAAGATTGATATCCAGTATTTTTGCGATCCTTTAATGACCGCGTTGCCTGGGGGTAATTTGTTAAAGTCAAAGGGTGGTGAAATTCTAGGTGCAGTTGGAGTGAGTGGATTAAAGCCTGTAGAGGATCAAATCATCACCGAGACGGTCGCGGACTGGTTTTTGGAGCAGGACAATTGACGTTTGGTTTGATTGATGACCTCGATTTAGTTTCCGAATACATAGCACTTAACGCTGTGATCTGAGATTTCGGTACACTTCAGAACACTTGATGTTTTATTTGGAGGTATATCTTGAGTCTAGATAGCGGAACAGAAAATTCCTCGGTAAATAATTTTTCCAAAATTGGTGGGGTTGTTGGCATAGTGCTCTTTCTCGTGATGCTCCAACTTCCAGCTCCAGAGGGTTTAAATGCTGAGGCTTGGTGCGTCGCAGCCCTCGGTTCTCTAATGGCTATCATGTGGATTACGGAGGCGATACCGCTTCCTGCCACTGCCTTGTTACCCATACCGTTAGTTCCCTTGTTGGGTATTTCTTCAGTAGAAGAGACTGTTGTTTCTTACTCGCACCCAGTTATTTTTCTGTGTATGGGAGGATTTATCGTAGCTCTAGCAATGGAGCGTTGGAAGTTACACCAAAGAATTGCACTTTTTGTATTGCAGTTTAGTGGAGATCGGCCAGCATTTTTGGTTGGCGGTTTGTTAGCTGTCAGCGGCTTTTTAAGTATGTGGGTTTCCAATACGGCTACGACTTTAATGATGCTGCCAATCGCAGTATCAGTAATTGGTACCCTCGAGGCGAATAGAGGAACTAGGTTTCAACAAGATGACGGACTACCCAAGGCTTTAATGTTGTCTTTGGCCTACGGAGCTTCCATTGGAGGAATGGCAACTTTGGTTGGCACACCAACTAACGCATTCTTGGCTGGTTTTGTCAAGCAAACGTACGGAATAGAGATAGGCTTTTTAGATTGGATGGCAGTTGCGTTACCCCTTTCATTGGTGATGCTCGTCATGGCATGGTTATTACTGACAAAAATCATTTTCAAGTTGGGTCGTGAGCGAACTGCAGGTATCAGTGCAGCTATTGATCAACAAATTAAGGCGCAAGGTAAACTATCTCGCGGGGAATATTTAGTCGCCATCGTCTTTATTAGCATGGCCACACTATGGACATTACGTCCATGGATAAACGCGGCTTTCCCCAGTCTAGCGCTAACAGATACGTTGGTTGCTATGATCGTTGGAGTATTAACGTTTCTAATTCCCGTCGATTGGAAAAAAGGTCTCTTCCTCATGGACTGGGAGTGGGGAAAAAAAATGCCCTTCGGTATTTTATTGTTATTTGGTGGTGGATTTGCACTGGCATCTTCAATTGAGAAAACAGGTCTGGCTACCTGGATTGGACAACAACTCGGAAGTTTAGAAATGTTTCCGACCTTTGTGATTGTTTTAGTGCTGGTCTTGCTGTTGGTCGCAATCACAGAGTTGACTTCAAATTTAGCGACTATAGCGGCTTTTTTACCGGTTGTTGGCGCTTTGGCGATCACCTTGGAGGAACATCCTTTAATTCTTACTATCCCGGTAACGCTCGTTGTGAGTTGTGCATTTATGTTGCCAGTTGCGACGCCGCCAAACGCAATTGTATTCTCAGCAGGTTATTTGGCGCAGAAGGATATGACACGAGCTGGATTTGCTCTGAATATTATTGCGGTGATTCTTATAATGCTTGCCGCGTATACATGGATGTTATGGATCTTTGCTATTGAACCCGGAGTATTACCCTCATTTTGATTGTTTTCTCTATATTAATTTTTTTAATCTAGATCGTTAAGGCTTAGTGCTACTCGAAACCCAAGATCTATATGTTTGGCACCGTAAAATTTGTAGCGTTCGGCTGTCCTAAGGTAATAGGGTTGATTGGTTAGCCAAGAGCCACCTCGGTATGCCCGTTGATCGCAGTCCCCATCCGTAAAGGCGCGCCCTTCAAGCGAAGCGTGACTGTGTCGCCAATTCGGATTAAGACAGTCTTCTACCCACTCCCATACGTTTCCAAGCATATCAAAGACACCAAATTGATTGGGCTTGTAAGAACCCACTATGGACAGGCTGGGTGCACCGTCTGAGCAAGGTAATATGTGCCATCCGAACTCATATTCCTGTTCGGCTGTTTTATCGTAGCCATTGCCATACTCACATGTTTGTTCGGGTGGAATGCCAAAGAATCGAGCCCGTTTAGTTCCAGATTGAGCTACATATTCCCACTCTGCTTCGGACGGTAAACGGTATGCTTTCCCAGTTTTATCTCGTAACCACTGAATATACGATTGAGTATCGTCCCAAGACACGTTCATCACGGGTTGGTTGCCTCTTCCATAGCCTTCATCGTCGATCGAAGGGCAGGTAGCATCCTGTACACAAAGTTCCCACTGCAAGAATGTGATTTCTAATTGACTGATGCTGAAGGGTTGTTTGAAGAAGATGTCTAGAACATAGCCCTCGTTGTAGGGGCTTCCAAATTCGTTCGGAGGCGAACCAAACCCATAAGGTCCAGCAGGAATAACGATCATCTTAGGGCAGGAGTCGCAGTCCTGGAAGCTTTCTCCAGCTGTAGATTGGGCAGTCACGTGGGAGCTAAATATTATGATACTTGCCCCGAGCATTAAGCCTGATACATTTTTGAGTCTGAACATTATGGGTGAATCAAGCTTAGTCCAATTCGAAAACCTAGATCGATTTCTCGAGCACCTAGATATTTGTACCTATCAGGTATTTTTAAATATCGCGGTGGGTGATTAAGCCAAGAACCGCCTCGATAGGCGCGCTGCGTGCAATGGCCATCAACGCGAGCTGAAGCATCTACTGGGGCGTTGCGCCACAAGATTGGCTGGCAATCTTCAGTCCATTCCCAAACATTGCCTAACGTATCATGAAGTCCAAAATGGTTTGGTTTGAATGATCCTATGGGTGCAGAGAAGTCAAAACCATCGTCACAGGGTACTGCCTCCAAACCGTACTCGAGCATTCGTTGTGCGGTTTGGTCATAAAGATTTCCAAATTCACAGACTTGTGTTGGTGTTAAGCCAAAAAATCGAGCCCGATTACTACCTCCTGTCGCGACGTATTCCCACTCAGCCTCAGTGAGAAGCCTATAGGGTTTATTAGTTTTTTCAGAGAGCCATTTGGTGTATTCAAATGCTTCTTTCCAGGAAATGTTCGCTGCCGGGTGACTGTCTTTGCTCCAGTCATCTCGCTTCACAATGGGACATTGCTCGTCGATCACGCAGGCTTGCCACTCTTTGTAGGTAATTTCAAATTTTCCTACAGCGAATGGTTCTGAGATTAATACAGGTCGCAATTCACCTTCACTATAGGGACGTCCTTGGTCAATGGGTGGCGACCCCATATCAAACGATCCAGAGGGAATGACAACCATAACTGGACATTGATCGCAGTCTTTAAACTCATCTCCAGGTCGGTAAGTGTCGTCAGCCAAAATCGGACTTATGAATAGGACCCATAAGCCGAATAGCAGATATGCAGGTGATTTGTTGATGAACATTAATGTAAATTGTGTATGAATTTTTTGATGAGGTATATTATTCTAAAATTAAAGAACCGTCTGATATTAGAGGGGCACATTATGATTCATGTTGTGGCTGTTATTAAGGCTAAATCTGGAAAAAGAGACGCTATTCTTTCTGTTGCCAAAGAGAACGTAACAACTGTTCGGCAAGAGGATGGGTGCATTGAGTATATTCTAGTTGTAGATGCGGAGTTTGGTGCGTTTCAAACGAAATTCGGAGAGGATACTTTTTTGGTTATTGAAAAGTGGCGCGATGAAGATGCATTAAAGGCCCATGCGGCTGCACCTCATATGGTGAGTTATGCTAAAAATGTTAAAGATTGGATTGAATCTAGAGTGATTCATATTTTGGATCCTGTAGCTTGATATTAGAAACTCAATGTTATATTTTGCCTACGGCTCTAATCTTGACGATGAGGATTGGAGACATTTTTGTATCAAGCATTCACTGCCAGCTGATTGTATTAGGCCTGTTGGTCCGGCGTTCTTGCCTGATCATGATTTAGTATTCGATGTGTTTTCACAAGCTCGTGGTGGTGGTGCCTTAAATATAAAGGCGCGATTGGGTGGATACGTGTGTGGTGCTTTATTCGAAGTCGGAGATTTTGGTTGGCGGGCACTTGATTTAAAGGAGGGCGTATCTGACCGTGTTTATCAAAGGGCTAGCAAGTACATATTACAGCCTAACGGCTCTCCTGTTTTAGCGTTGACGTATGAGGTTACGCCTGAGAGTCAGTGTCATTTCGTTGAGCCAACCTCAGCTTACTTTGAGGTAGTTCAGCGTGGCTTAAGGAGATTTAATTTTTCGGACCTTCAGCTGAGTCAAGCAGCGGTTGGCGAACGGGTTCCTGATTCAATGGTTGGTGTTTTTGCTTACGGTACACTGTTGAGTGGTGAGTCCCGACACTGGATCATAGAATCTTTAAATGCTTTAAAACCCAAGGATGCCTCATCGCGCGGCTCGCTGCTTGCGACTGAGTTTGACTATCCGATGCTTCATCTCTATGGGAAAGACAGCGATCAAGACATACCAGGTGAATTGATTTTTTTCCCCGATCTGTCCGCCGCGATTCGCCAGCTCGATAAGGTAGAGGGATTCTCGAGTTTTGGCTCGATTGGCAATGAGTATGACCGAGCACTAGTGACGGTAATGCCCACGGGAGAAGATCCAACCTTGGCTTGGTGTTATGTCGCTGGAGACTTGGGTATCACGACTCACGCGATCGAGGGAGGATCCTGGAGAGAGTGTAAAAAAGACCGCGTTGATTGATACGCAGGAATTAAGTGATTTGATTTACGATGCCGCCGTCTACTCTTAGGGCTGCCCCAGTAGTTAGGGCGGAAAGTGGGCTACATAGGTAGACTGCCAGTGGGGCAACTTCCTTGGCTTCTGCAAATCTTTTAATAATTGATGTAGGACGAACTTTATTAAAAAATTCTTGTTCTAATTGTTCGAGACTGATGCCCCATTCGTTAGCGCGGTCTCGTCTTTGTTGTTCTGTAGTTTCAGTCCTAGTGGGCCCGGGTAGTAACGCGTTCACCGTTACCCCAGTGCCGCTGAGCGACATCGCGAGGCCGCGAGAAATACTAAGTTGCGCGCTTTTGCTGAAACCATAGTGAATCATGTCCGGTGGAATCATGAGTCCGGACTCGCTGGAGATGAAAATGATGCGCCCCCATTCCTGGCTGACCATTTTCGGCGTGTAGAATCTTGTGAAACGTATTCCACTCAGAACATTGATTTCAAACAGCCGAGCCCAATCCGTGTCGTTAATTTCAAAAAATGATTTTCGTTCATATATGCCTAGGTTGTTGATTAGGATATCAACTTTAGGTACTGTGTCGAACACACTTTGGCATCCCTCTAGTGTTGAACAGTCGGCGCTTATTCCTATAGGGTTAGTTTTGCAATTAATGCCTTTTATTTTTTTTATCGCACTGGTTACTGTTTCTTGATGCCTACCTGTGATGACGACGTCAACCCCTTCCATTGCTAAAGATTCAGCAATCGCGTACCCGATTCCATAAGTTGATCCAGTGATGAGTGCTTTCTTGCCTTGAAGTTGCATATCCATGTCACACGGCCTTCTCGAAAATAAATATGTCTTTATCGTACACTAACGACAGGGGAAATAGAGCCAGCCCTAAAGGGCACAAGGGTTTTAATTAATGACATTAATCCTATCGAAAATTTGGCGGTTTGGGTTGTAAGGTAAATAAATGATTGAAAGAATTTTTGTAACGGTAAGTGCTTCGTTCGAAGCGGCATGTCAGATCGATACATTTCCGGTAGGACACAGAGCCAGGGGTTTACATGGACACAGTTACGAGGTTTCTGTCAGAGCGGCTATTGATGATCCTGAATCGCTTAACGGTGATGAGATTGAGGTCGCGCGCGCGACCTTGATACGCGCATGTGCTTCGCTTAACTATAGCTATCTAAATGAGACTGTAGAGGTTCCGACAGATGAGAATATTGCAAGATATGTCCTGGCGCAACTAAACCTTCCGAAGGTTGATGTTATTGGGTTGCGCAGTCAACATGATGAGGGCGTACATCTAGACGCACAAGGGTGTGCGCACGTTTGGAGAAAATTTCGTTTTGAGTCAGCGCATCAGCTTCCTAATGTTTCTGAGGGCCATAAATGTGGGCGAATGCATGGACATGGATTTGAGGTAATACTGCACGCTAAAAGCTATCTTGAGGAATCCAATTTAGGTATTGATTACGATGAACTAAAGGCTTGTTGGGGTGAAGTGCATGGTATGCTACATCTGAATTGTCTCAATGATATTTCTGGCCTTGAAAATCCCACGAGTGAGATGATTTCTTTTTGGTTATGGAGTCATTTAAAAGAAAAATTACCACAGTTGAGTTGGGTGACAGTCTATGAGACTGCAACAAGTGGGGCTCACTATAACGGTTCGATCTTTAGGATTTGGAAAGATTTCTCAATAGACAGTGCAATTCGACGTGAACGGGTCGGCTCTAGCGATGAGCGTGCGCGCATTCACGGTCATACGTATTTGTGTCGGTTGCATTTAACGGCACCTTTGGATCAAGTTTTGGGTTGGACTATAGATTACGGGGATATTAAGGAGAAATTCAGCCCTATATTTGCCTCGCTCGACCATCAACCGCTTTATGAGATTGTCGATTTGCCGGATAATGATCCGTTGAGTATTGCGAGATGGATCAAAAAAAGCTGCAGTACTTGTCTTCCAGAACTTGAACGAATTGATTTTTACGAGACTAGAGGTTGTGGCGTCATTATAGATTGGGGATCTTTAGGGCCAGCAATGCCTATTTGACATGATATATTCAGTTAAGGAAATTTTTTACACGATACAGGGAGAGGGCGCTCAAAGTGGTCGGGCAGCTGTATTTTGTCGATTCGCCGGTTGTAATTTGTGGTCGGGTCGTGAAGAAGATCGATTATCGGCGGACTGCCAATTTTGTGACACCGATTTTGTGGGCACGGATGGCGTAAACGGTGGCAAATATGACTCTCCTGAGGTATTAGTTGATTTAGTTGAGAGTCAGTGGCCGTCTCGTAATCATACCCGTCGATACGTAGTGTGCACGGGGGGCGAACCATTGTTGCAGCTGGATCACAACTTGATTAGAGCATTTCATAACAGAGGTTTTGAAGTTGCTATTGAGACAAATGGTACGATACCCGTTCCCGAAGGTGTTGATTGGGTATGTGTGAGCCCCAAGGGAATGGTGCCAGTTCATGTGAAACAAGGGAATGAGCTAAAACTAGTTTATCCTCAGGTTGGTAATGATCCCGCGCAATTCTTATCGTGGAATTTTGAGCATTTTTTTATACAACCTAAGGATGGACCGGACATTGAATTGAATATCGAACGCTCAATTCAATTTTGCAAAGAAAATCCTAGGTGGCGACTAGGTCTACAAATTCATAAAATGATTGGTGTGCCGTGAAATTAATTGACCAATGTTTATTCAAGGTGAGGCGTGTCCTTAAAATTCTTGTGTGTATTAGCTTTACGCTCGTTTTGTCTGGTGCCGGACACGCGGATAACGCTGAAGATATATTTGATCTTGGATATGAGGCTTTTGTAAAAAAAGATTACGCTGGCGCTGAAAAACATTGGACGCGTGTTGGGGCTCTTGGCCACCCGAGAGCTCAAAATGGATTGGGTATCATGTATCGGGACGGTGATCTAGGTGAGGCTCGCTCAGATGAGGCTGCGGCATGGTTTCTGCAGTCGGCTAACAATGGTTATGCATATGCGATGTTCAATCTTGGCATGCTCTATAAGAGCGGTCGTCTTGGCGAGGCTAACGATATAGAGGCCTATCGGTGGCTATTATTAGCGAGTACGGTTAACTTTGATGAGAATGCAAAGTTCCAAGCTAACTTGTTGAGTCAAAGGATGGACCAGAATGCTCTTATAAAAGCACGTGAACAGGCACAAATCTGGCTCAATGAATTTTTTTTTCAGAATCAACGTACTAGTAGACAAAAATTTTAATAGGAGGATGAAAGATGGACCTTGGAATTAACGGTAGAACCGCGATTGTATGTGCATCGAGCCGAGGTCTAGGTAGAGCTTGTGCTATTGCATTGGCAGAAGCTGGTGTTTCACTTGTACTAAACGGTAGAGATGAAAAAATACTCACGGCCACCGCAAATCAAATTGTTAAAGATACCGGGGTCTCCGTAAAACCCATTATTGCGGACATCACTACTCGAGAGGGGCAGGCTAAGCTCCTAGAGGCATGTCCAAAACCAGATATTCTGATAAACAATAATGGTGGCCCACCCTTCAAGGATTTTCGAGAGCTTGATCGTGAGGCCATGTTAGACGGCGTAACGATGAATATGGTTACACCGATTGAGTTGATTCAAAAGGTGGTTGATCACATGATTGACCAAAAGTTTGGTCGTATCATTAATATCACCTCGATGAGTGTCAAAATGCCAGTTCCCGGGCTAGACCTATCGAGCGGGGCTCGTGCCGGCCTGACGGCTTTTTTAGCTGGCGTGGCAAGGACAATCGCCGATAACAATGTCACGATTAATAATATTCTTCCTGGATTTTTCGATACAGATCGCCTGAGGGGTGGTCTGCAAAATTGGGCAAAGACTGCGGGTGTAAGTGTTGAAGAGGTAGCTAAGGATCGTGCGTCAAAGATACCAGCTAAGCGTTTTGGTATGCCTAATGAGTTTGGCAGCACTTGTGCTTTTTTATGCAGTGCTCACGCGGGATACATTACCGGTCAAAGCCTATTAATTGATGGTGGTGTTTACAACAGCGCATTCTAGTTGCTTAGTTTATTAGTCTTCTTCAGCCACGTTCCTCCAGGATGATCCTGGAGGCTTCTTGGGATACATATTCCTTTCTGAATTCTTCGAAATCCAGCTGTTTATCTCGCTCCAGGTTTTGCTGCCTGATGCTGGATGATTTTGCATTATTTTCGTACTTGGTCAGTACTTCTTTGCTTAGCGTGTCCTGCCTAAGGCCTTTCGTATATCTGGATGACAGAGACATAATGAAGTCAAAATAAGAACCATTATGCTTTTCTTCGATATCTCGTAGTACACGCGCAGAAGGCGTCTGGTCAGGATTGTTGAGGCAGTTGAGCGCATTGGTAAGTGATTGCGTATGGACATTTGTTTGATTGGCTTTGTCGAGTTTTAAGGCAAATGGTTGGCAGGCCTCAACAATATCCGAGCCCCAAGACTTCACCGTTACATAGTCTTTATCTCGGATTAATTTTAGAGATGGTTCTCTACCTCGGTCAGCAATAAGATATTGATTCGCACTGTTAGATCTATTTTCTTCTGTTGAGTCGTCTGAACTTTTTGATATGAGGCAAAAAAGTAGGAATGTATCGAGAAGTGCTATCGTTTTTTCGTTGATTCCGATGTCTTGATACGGGTCGAGGTCAATGCAGCGAGCCTCGACGTATTCAACCCCTCTTTTATTAAGAGCCAGTAGCGGACGCTCCCCGTACTGAACCGGCTGTTTCGGTCTTATCGTTCCATAAAACTCATTCTCAATTTGCAGTAAAGCGTTCGATAGTTGTATGGGTTGTTTTTCGTTATATAAGCCAATTGCTGCATAAGGAGGATAGGGTTGCGTCAGTGCGTCATACAGCGACTGAGCATAACTTTTGAGATTATTATAGTTCACACTAATCGAGGATTGAACATCGCTTTGGTACCCAAGAGGCCCCATTCTTAATGACGTGGCATAAGGAAGAAAATTAGTCCCGTTGTTCATCTTGTTTAAGTGATGTACACGTCCTTTCACAAAACACTCGCACACTGCAGGAGAAGCGCCAAATAGATAAAGCAATAACCAGGCATATTTTCTGAAGTTTCGAATGAGCGAAAAGTAATGTTGATTTTTAATGGTTATCAATTCGTTGCGATCATGATGTCGCCCGTATATGCGGGACCAAGTTTCATTTGATAGCGAAAAATTGTAATGGATCCCAGAAATTGTTTGCATCTTGGCACCATACCGAAGGGCCAACCCACGTCGGTAGACCGTTTTGGCTGTTGCAATGTTCGAGTCACCAAATAGAGCTATTGGAATACGACTGTCTTCCGGAAGCATGCACGGCATACTCGAGCACCAAAGAAGTTCCGGTGAAATATTTCGACTAACAAACTGGTGAATTTCTCTTAGCTGGTTGAGACAAGTATCAACGTCTCTGTGGGTATGTGTGATTAGTTCCAGTTGAGCTTCGCTGAAATCTGTGGTGATATTCGTGTGCGTTAGCGCAGACCCTAATGCGCCGGGGTGCGGTTGTTGGCTCAGTTGGCCTGCTGGGTTGACACGTAAGCTTTCTTTTTCGATACCTCTATTTAGGTTCGTGAGGTCGTCGCTAACGAGTTGATCGAGATTCAGGATGTACATGGATTTTATTATTAGGTTACGAGTGTGAGTGCGTGATATTGATAGTCTTTACCGTATGATATCTCTAATGGTAACCTAGTTTTTTATTAGCTATGCTTCTACTCCCTAAGTTTTTTTAACTTAAATTAAATTAATTTTTAAAGTATGTCTTTGAAACATCTGAATCAAGAGCCGCGTACCCTTTTTGAGTTGTTCTATATTTTCTCATTAATTACTTTACAAGGATTTGGTGGTGTTGTTTCCATCATGCAGAGACATTTAGTCGAGCAACGTAGATGGTTTTCTCAAGCTGAGTTTCTTGAGATGTTTTCGTTATCTCAGGTTCTGCCGGGCCCAAATGTATGCAATTTAGCATTGATGATAGGTGATCGATTTTTTGGCAGAAAGGGGGCATTAGTAGCGCTATCTGGAATGATTGTTTTGCCGATGTTTGTGATTTTGACGTTAGCAGGCAGTTACGACCAAATATCGGCCGGTTCGCATGTCGCAGGAGCCATAAAGGGGATGTCAGTGGTCGTCGTTGGCATGACGTTGGGGACGGCGCTGCGATTGTTGTCAGGCATACAGACCAATGTAGTAGGGCGGCTCATACCCACGTTGGTCGTACTACTCGTTTTCTATTTAGTCGGATATCTGCGTGTGCCGATATTTTGGGCAATACTCTTTTGTGGCGGAGGCTCTTGTGTTTGGGCGCATCTTTCACTAAAGCACCGACGAGCTGTGAAAGAGATTGAATTGTGAGTGTAGCCGATTGGATTTCGATTTTAGGTCAGTTTGCATTCCTTTCATTTTTAGCTGTTGGTGGCGTGATGTCGGTTGCTCCAGACATGCATCGCGTTGTTGTCGATGAGCTATCGATACTTTCAAATGAACAGTTTTTGGCAGCGATCACGCTGGGTAAAGTGTCTCCGGGACCTAATGCTTTATTTGTTGCCGTACTGGGCTATCAAATTGCAGGATTCGTTGGGGCGATAGCCATGACGGCGGCAATGATCATCCCGTCAGCGATATTTGCTTACTATGTGACGCGATGGTGTCGTGCGAATAGTCATCGATTATCTGTGCGATCATTTGCGGTCGGTTCTGCTCCGGTTGTGATCGGATTGTTGTTATCTACTGGATTTGTTTTGATACAAAGCATCTCGAATACTTGGAGTGTGATCTGTGTGTTACTTGTGGCTTTAGTCGTATGGAAGTCGCGGGTACACTTAATGAGTTTAATGGCGATTGGTGCTCTGTTAGGGGTTGTCGGGATTATATGATTGGACCTTTGCTGAATCGAGGGGGTGCTTATGTCTGCTCAGACTAGAGCAGTCTTATGGATGCTTGGTGGGGTGCTTTCATTTTCAATGATGGCTATTTCTGGTCGTGAGTTATCGTCGGAGCTGTCAACATCACAAATTTTATTTGTTCGAAGCGTTGTAGGTTTCTCTATCATGGTTTTGGTGATGTCCTGCGTGGGATGGGGACAACTAAAAACTAAACATTTGAGAATGCATGTTCTGCGAAATATTGTCCATTTCTTGGGGCAATATGCCTGGTTTTATGGGATCGCATTAATTTCTTTGGTAGAAGTGTTTGCGCTCGAATTTACGATGCCTTTTTGGACGGCTATTTTGGCGGTGATTATGTTAGGCGAACGGATAAGTCCAAAAAGAATGTTAGCGATTGGGATTGGATTTGTCGGCGTATTGATCATGTTGAGACCTGGTTTAGAAATCATTAGCCCGGTTTCAATGGTCGTTCTTGGAGCGGCATTTTTATATGCATTCGCACATACGTTGACAAAAAAGCTACTTGTTTTTGACACGCCTATTGCTTGCGTATTCTATATGGCGGGGATACAGTTAGTTATCGCGCTCATATTTTGTCTCCAAGAATTTGATTGGCCAAGCCTCAGTCTTCTACCTTGGACAATCGGAGTCGCAGTCTTCGCCTTGACTGCTAATTATTCATTGAGCCGAGCGTTTACGTTAAGCGATGTCTCAGTAGTGATGCCGTTTGATTACCTTCGCCTGCCATTTATTACACTGATAGGATATATATTTTATGATGAGCGCCCTGAAATTTGGGTACTCTTGGGCGGCTCTATTGTGATTTTAGGGAGTTGGTTAAACCTCAAATTTGATAAAGAGACGAGTTGACTCAAACCGTTTAAATTGAAGGTAACCTTAAACGTTTAATGAATATGAAGCTTGTTTTAAACCCAATTCTCTGGAAATGAATTTGCCAAAGTGTTCATTGGCGCCCGTTTGTAGAAAGGTATAAGTGCCTAAATTTTTGTCTCGCAGTAGGCTTTTCGTTTTCAGTTGGTGTTTGAGTTCGTTTGCAACGGGTGTGGACGGATCAAGAATGGCGATCTTTGGTCCCGCGTAGTATGCGATTAGAGACTTGATGAGTGGAAAGTGAGTGCATCCTAGGACTAGCGTGTCAGCACCACGTTCGACCAATGGTAGTACGTATAGCTTAAGAAGTTCGTGAAGTTTTTGGTCATCAGGATCCCCAGCCTCAATTACTTCGACTAACCCTGTGCAGGGTTGATGAAGGATGGTGATGTCGTTACCAAATCTTTGTTTTAAAGTTGCGAACTTTTCTCCCTCCAACGTGCCTTCTGTGGCTAAGATTCCAATGACGCGACTTTGTGTTTGTTGCGTGGCGGGTTTTAAGGGCGGTTCAATGCCGATAATGGGCACAGAAAAAGTAGCCCTTAATTTGTGAATTGCAGCACTAGTTGCGGTGTTGCAAGCCACAACGATTGCTTTGCAATTTTTAGATAAGAGGTACCTACAAATTTTGTACGTACGGTCTTCAATGAGATCCTTACTTTTAATGCCATATGGTAGAAATGCAGTATCACCGACATAAATTAAATCTTCATTAGGTAAGAGATAGCTAATCTCTCTTAGAATCGATAGGCCCCCGATTCCTGAGTCGAATATCCCTATTGGGTGACTGTTCATTTGCGGTACTTCGTGATTTTGACCTGCGTGTAATGCTCTTGATGTTCGATTAGAGTGCTTTCCTCGTTAACTCAGGCGGGTTCACTGATTGTTCGTTAAATTCCAAAGATGAATCTGAAAGTCGAACACCTGCTAATTTGATTGCCGAATCATCTACTTTCTGGAGTGGTGTATAAAAAGGGTGGTGGTGTTCAAGAAACGGATTATTAGTTGCCAGGTTATAGCAGTGTATAACTGTCCATCTTCGATTGTCGGATTGGTTTTGGTCAGACCTATGCAGCGCATTGCAATGAAAAAAAACACCATCACCTGGTTCCATTTCGATGTATTCGATAGGAAGTATTTTGAGCATTTCCTCAACTCTGCGCGCATTAGCGCCGACTTGTTCGCCCTCCAGAACTCCATGTTCGACGCGTCCACAAAGGTGTGAACCTTTTACGATTTGTAGGCAACCGTTTTTCTTATTGGTTCGGTCCAGCGCCACCATCACACTACACAGATGTGGAAAGACGATTCCGTTGTGATACCAGTATCCATAATCTTGGTGCCATTCCCAGGCGCCGCCTTCGTAAGGTTCTTTTGCCGTGAGTTTCGAGTGATAGTGATAAACCTCTCCGCCCAATAGAGTCTCCATGGAGTCGACGATTCGGCGGCTACGGGCTGCAAGTCCATAAACACTATCACCGGGGTGGTTCCATGTAGCCATTATCGTCTTACGTCCCGACGCATCATAACGATTGTAGAGTTTATCTTTTAAATTCTGATCAACTTCTATTGCGGTTCGTAAAATGGCTATTTCTTCTTGGTCAAAAAGGCCTTTGACAATGAAGTATCCATATTGGCTAAATTTGGTGATTTCGTCGTCAGAGAGTCTGAAATTTGACATAAGTGTCAGAGACCTTAAATTCAGTTAATTTCCGAAATATTACTCTTTTTGCGTACGTTCGGTAGGCAGGTCAGATATTGCGTCATTTTCTCTTTGGTTACAGAGCATTATGCCCTTATCGACCGCCAATAAACCGTCATTATTAGGGTGAATTGTCAAAGAGGAATTGACGGATCGTGATATACGGAAGAAAATAGCGGGTTGTTAACACGGTGTGCGACTTTAGAATCACCATAAGTATCTGATAATAAATGATTTAAGGAGTGCCGTAGATGGCAATTTGGTTAAAAAAGGGTATTTCGGCAGAAGATGATGCGGCAGATATAGCCAAGGTTCGGTCTGTGGTCGAAAGTATTCTCGCAGATATTGAAAAACGTGGAGACGAAGCTGTTCGTTTTTTGTCAAAGAAGTTTGATAATTGGGATCCGAAAGACTTTAGGCTCAGCAAATCTCAAATTGAAGAATGTTTGCAAAGTCTTCCGAAGCAAGTGATTGACGATATCAAATTTGCTCAGACACAGATTCGTAATTTTGCTCAAATTCAGAGAGATTCGCTTAGGGATGTGGAGGTGGAGACTCTGCCTGGAGTGGTGCTTGGGCACAAAAATATTCCAGTAAATAGCGTGGGTTGTTATGTCCCTGGCGGCAAATATCCCATGGTGGCGTCTGCTCATATGAGCATTGTTACAGCTAAGGTCGCAGGCGTTAAACGAATTATCGCTTGCGCGCCACCGTATAAGGGAAGTCCGCATCCTGCGATTGTTACTGCAATGCATTTAGCTGGTGCTACGGAAATTTATGCGTTGGGAGGAGTGCAAGCGATTGGTGCTATGGCGCTTGGAACCGCTTCGGTCAAGCCCGTTGACATGATTGCTGGGCCGGGAAATGCATTCGTCGCCGAGGCAAAGCGCCAATTATCAGGTCGCGTGGGTATTGATCTGTTTGCGGGCCCAACTGAGACGCTTGTGATTGCGGACGACGCCGTAGACGGGGAGATGTGTGCGACCGATATTTTGGGTCAAGCTGAGCATGGTATTAATTCTCCAGCTATTCTTCTAACCACCTCTCGTCGTCTGGCGGAAGACACGGTTAAACAAATTGAAAAGCAGCTCAGAGGTTTGGCGACTGCAGAAATTGCGGGCAAGGCATGGGCTAATTACGGACAGGTGATCTTGTGTAAAGACAATGCTGAAATGGCTAAGGAGGCAGATCGAATTGCGTCTGAGCACGTCCAAGTGATGACTAAAAATAACGAGTACTTCTTAAATAATTTAACAAATTATGGAGCGCTATTTTTAGGCCCAGAGACCAATGTGTCTTATGGGGATAAAGTAATTGGAACAAATCATACGCTTCCTACCCGAAAAGCAGCGCGTTATACAGGTGGACTTTGGGTCGGTAAGTTTATAAAAACATGTACCTATCAGCGGGTCAAACCTGAAGCTTCTGCAATGATTGGCGAATACTGCTCTAGACTTTGTGAGGTTGAAGGTTTCGCGGGACATAAAGAGCAAGCAGATCTTCGAGTGCGTAGATATGGGCACAAACGGGTTGCTTAGAGCCTGAAGTTTTGAAATCCACTGTAAGAGCATCCATGTTCGATTCAAATCGTGACATTAGGGCAATATGCAACTTATGCATGAAATAGTCACGCCAAGACCGGCGTCGACCCTTATCCTGGTGCGCGACGGGCAGTCTGGCTTGGAAGTTTTACTCGGGGAAAAAACCAGTAAGGTTAATTTTGCTGCTGGTGCTTTCGTTTTTCCGGGGGGCGCACTCGATTCGACAGATCTTGGGATTAACTTTGCGCTCTCAGAAGCCCTTACCGATGACAGAGCCAATCAACTTTTAGGAGTTCATGATGGTGGTCTGAGTTATTGGATTGCTGCAATCCGCGAGTGTTTCGAAGAAATCGGTGTCTTGTTGGCCAAACCTATAGCAAATCTACTGTTTACTCAGGACGAGTTCGCGGCATTTCGGTCAAAAAAAAGAGACGAACTCATGCGCGGCGAGATTACCTTTCAAGAAATTATGAAAGAAGGGAATCTAGTCTTAGAGGTAGATCAATTACATTATTTCAGTCGCTGGATCACACACGCGAGAAGTGTACGCCGATATGACACAAGATTTTTCATCGCACAAATGCCACAGGATCAAGTCGCAGAACATGACGGTATAGAATTGGTAGATAGTCGTTGGCTGACGCCGAGTGAAGCACTTCGTTTGAGCGGTAAGGGAAGATTAAGTTTAATGTTTCCAACGCAAAAGACCCTCGAGAAACTCCAGGAATTTTTTTCGGTAGATGAGGCATTAGATTATGCCCGCTTAGCGCGTCCGATCGTGCCTATGGACCCCAGAATTACTATTGGGTCAGATGGAAAAAGACTACTTTTGCCAGGGGATTATGCGTATGCCGAGGCAGGGAAACTCGACCCTGAGCAACGAGGGACTGTATCCCGAGAGATCAAGCCAGGTGTTGTGGTCCAATTGGATAGGCGGGTGACGCGTTTAACGGCCGCTAATCCAAGTGTTATGACTGGCCCAGGAACGAATACATATATTCTCGGTGACGAGATTAATGGTTTTCTAGTCATAGATCCAGGACCCGAAAATCAGGAGCATATCGACTTGATTCGTGGTTTTACTGCAGATCAAGTGAGGTGGATTTTATGTACGCATACGCATGTTGACCATTCTCCCGGTGCCCGATTACTGAGTCTCTATACTGGGGCGCGTGTATTCGGGCGTATGCCGGATTACTCGGAGCGTCAAGATCAAACATTCAGTCCGTACGAGCAACCGACACACGGAGAGGTTATGCAGTTCGGAGATGTAAGGATCGATGTGATCCACACTCCTGGCCATGCTTCCAATCATTTATGTTTTCTGTTTGTAGAAGCGCGTATGTTATTTACTGGTGACCATATCATGCAAGGCTCGACAGTCGTAATTAATCCGCCAGACGGTGACATGTCGGATTACTTCAGTTCTTTGAATAAGTTATACGATTATCAGTTTGATTGGATCGCACCAGGCCATGGATTTTTAATGGACAATCCTCATGAGGTGATTGATCGGTTATTGGTGCATCGTCGAAAGAGGGAGGCGAAGGTGATAAACGCGTTGTCCCTATTAGGCCGCGGAACGATCGATGATTTAACGATGAGTGCGTATGACGATGTTTCACCAGCGCTTCACCCGCTTGCTAAACGGTCCCTTCTTGCTCATTTGATTAAGTTGCTGCAAGAGCGCAGGGTACTTCAAGACGGTAATTTATGGGTTAATTGTCCCTCGGTCGGAGATTAAATCTGTTTTTTTGATATTCGCTGAATTGAGGTGTTTTTTCTTCTTGATGGCCAGTAGGACGCCACCGAAAGCAAGTGCTGATATTATCCAAAAAATTGCGGATGTGCCTAGTGTAGCGCCAAACGCCCCAAAAATTAAGGGTAGAGCTACTTGATTGGCGTGGATAATCGTCAGCCTCAGTCCTAGAGCCTCCGCGACCCTTCCCTCAGGGGCGGTTGAATGTACGAGCGTCATGATATTTGGCTGCGCAGCACCAAGGCCTAAACCAAGAGCAAATGCGATTAGCATGAAAAGCAAATACGTTTCTAAGAAGGGAAATATGAAAAAGCACACTGCAGCACATGCGAGCGTACTAATTAGTATTTGCCATTCTGTTACATATTTTTTGAGTAGTGGCATTAACAGCCGTATCGCAAATGTTGCAAGTGCAAATGAGCCCAGTATGAATCCAATCTTTGATGCTGAAAGTCCAACTTCTGAACCATAGATTGGAATTACAAAGTTTTGCAGGTCCCAACACATCGAAATTAATACAGTGATGATCATTAAATCCCTGAGTTCTTTATAGCGAAAGAGCTGAAATGAATTCGTAATTTTGGGCGAAGAAACCAGGTTAGCTTTTGCTCTTTTATTTCTTTGAGTGAAAAATAAAAATAACCCTGCAGATACTGACACCCCAATGGGCAATAGAAACGATAAGCGATGCGAAAAGTCATCGATAATGATCCCTCCTAAAACAGGACCTAAGAATCCAGAGATTGATTGCCCCATGGCAAACCAGGAGAAGACCGCTGAGCGTTTTTCTGGAGCACTTAATTCTCCGAGGTATTGTTGCATTGACAGAATGGAGAATGTGGATCCTGTTCCCACTAGGCACGCTGCAACAAGTAACGGCGCGAGATCGGCCGTTTCATAAGAAAATACGAGAGGTAGTGTCGCGCCGGTTAGGGTGATAAAAATACCGAAAGACATAGGAATGAATGGACCAGAACTATCAATCCATTTTCCAATTCTGACTGAGATCAGCATTGGAACCACCGAGAATAACGATAGAATCACGCCGACAGTAAAAGCCGATGCGTCTTTGTCAATGGCGTAGAGCGATACTGAAAAACGGGTGGAGATAAATGCTAAATGGCATAGAGCTCCAATAGATATAAACCCAAGTAAGAACATTAAATTTTAAAAGTTATGAATAAGGGAAGCTGAACTCTATGAATTTAATCAGAGTTTTTGAGTCCAGCCGATATCATTTGACGGTAACCACCCTAAATAACGGATATAGCATGGTACCCCAGATTATTCATATATTTGGCGGCGGCGATAGCTCGGCCTCCTTGCGAGCAGTAAACTACAACCGGCTGCGTTTTATCTGTGATGATTTTAGTTAAGTTTGCGGTAAAGTCTTTGAGTGGTAGATGCAAGGCCCCTTTGATATGACCCGCATTCCATTCCTGCTGAGTACGTACATCGAGTAATAAAATGTGATCGAAATTGAGGTGACTAGTTTCGCTTGGTTTTAAGTTACCTCGTTTTGATAGATCTAACTCATTCGCCTGTGCGTGAAGCATTAAGCAAAGGCAGAAAATTATAAAATATAGAATTCTAGGTATATTGGATATCATTAAATTTTTTAAATAATAGTGTTTACGTGAAAAGATTTTTTTCAGTCCACCATAACTATCCCATGACGTAGAAACAAAGTAGCCACAGTCTATGGGTAGATTGACGCCGATTCTTTTGGCAATCTCCTCACTTCTTTGATTGATGTCATCAATAATTATGGATGCATTTCTCCGTGCTTATTCACGCGCGCAAGCCTCACAATACCACTTGTGTCACCAGTGATCATACTAAGTCCTAAAATTGATTTCTGTGTCATGCTGTTCTTCTTGTTGTTTTATTTAGTTTATTACGGTTCTCATAAAGTCGGTAATGTTTGTTTTAGACCGAGGGTAAGGAGCAAAAATAATGTCACACACAATTAATCCTAAAGTTGGGTGTTTAGGCGCCGGCATACTTGGTAGTGCCATTATGGAACGACTGATTCGCGCGGGATATCCTACGCTTATTTGGAACAGAGATATACGCAAGCTGCGTAGACTGCAAGAGATCGGTGGGACACCTTGTGTTTCTCCAAAACAGGTCGCGGAACAGGCTGAATTTTTAATTATTTGTGTGACTGATACTGATGCGGTTGAAAAGATTGTTTTTGGTGAAGGAGGCATAGCTCAAGTGCGCGGTTTTGCACATACCTTAATTGATATGTCCACGTGTGAGTCTGAACAAACTCGATCTATGGCTGAGCGACTGAAATCGGAATCTTCAATCGACTGGCTTGATGCACCTATATCTGGTGGGGCAATTGCTGCGAAAGAGGGAAGGATGACTATTATGGTGGGTGGTTCTCGATCTGTTTTTGAGCGAGCACAGCCGATATGGCAGGTTTTGGGTCGAAGGGTGACACTGATGGGGGCGTCTGGTGCTGGCCAAGCGACTAAAATGATTAATCAACTTTTGGTGTCTAGCGGTTTAGTCATGCTAGCTGAGGCCTGTTCATTAGCGGAGAAGATTGGAGTCAATACGGATCAAATTCCGCAGGCATTATTTGGCGGTAGAGCTGATTCATGTCAATTGCAGGAAATGTTTCCTAAGATGGCTCATTCTGAGCATTCCATAACCGCGCGCTCAAATATCATGCTTAAGGACCTCGATATGATTGATAAGCTGGGTCAAAAGAACAACCTCAGCTTACCCTTGGTCAAGACTACTAAGGACGCTTTTAAGAAGATGGATGCTGCAGGCCTGGGTGATAGCGACACGAGTGAACTGATCAAGTTGTATCGGCAACAGTCTTTAGCTTATCCTGATCCATTTACTTCATAACGGGCATTGTAAATTCGGCACCACTTTTAGCATCTGTCGGCCACCGGGTAGTGACAGTTTTAAGATGAGTATAAAAACGCACCCCTTCTGGTCCGTAGGCATAATGATCTCCGAATAGTGAACGCTTCCATCCGCCAAAACTATGAAAAGCGACAGGTACCGGGATGGGAATGTTAATACCCACCATGCCAACTTGAATGCGTGATGCGAATTCCCGTGCGGTATATCCATCTCTTGTGAATAGAGATACTCCATTACCGAATTCGTGCGCATTGATGAGTTGTAAAGCGGCCTCAAAGTCATCAACTCTGACGATCGATAAAACGGGACCAAAGATTTCTTCTTTATATATGGTCATACTAGGGGTGACATGATCGAAAAGACAGCCTCCGATAAAAAACCCATTTTCGTAACCGGCAACGGAAGTATTTCTTCCATCCACAATTAATGACGCGCCTTCTGAAATTCCTTTTTCAATGTAGCTTTTTACTTTTTCAAGATGAGCGCTTGTAACCAATGGGCCCATATCAGGCTCGTTGATTATGCCATTTCCAATTTTAAGCTCGGTAGTTCGTTCAATGAGTCGCGCCACTAATTGGTCGGCAATGTCGCCCACAACCACTCCGACAGAGATTGCCATGCAGCGTTCACCTGCAGATCCATAAGCAGCACCCATTAACGCGTCTACGGCTTGCTCAATATCCGCATCCGGCATAACAACTAAATGGTTTTTTGCCCCTCCTAGCGCTTGCACGCGCTTTCCATATTGTGTGCCAGTTCTGTAGACGTATTCCGCAATTGGCGTAGACCCTACAAAGCTAATAGCTGAAATTCTCGGGTCACTCAGTAGCGTGTCTACAGCAATTTTGTCACCTTGTACAACATTGAATACGCCATCAGGAAGCCCTGCTTCCTTTGCCAAGTCTGCCATCAGAAGACTCGGGGAAGGGTCTTTCTCAGAGGGTTTTAAAATGAAAGTATTTCCACAGGCGATGGCCATGGGAAACATCCACATGGGCACCATGGCGGGAAAGTTAAAAGGAGTGATTCCGGCGCATACGCCTAGCGGCTGTCGAACAGAATAACTATCGACCCCTGCCCCCACTTGCTCCGTGTATTCTCCTTTAAGTAACTGTGGTATCCCGCAGGCGTATTCGACAACTTCTATGCCTCTTGCAATTTCTCCTTTAGCGTCTGAAAAAACTTTTCCGTGTTCGCTGGTGATCATTGCAGCGAGATCGTCAATATGATGCTCAAGAAGTTGTTTATACTTGAACATCACGCGAGCCCGTTTCAATGGGGGTGTGTTGGACCATGAGGGTAGGGCCTCAGTTGCCACCCGAATCGCTTCTTCCGTTTCCTGTTTTGAAGCAAGCGCAACGCGCGCAGTCACCTCCCCCGTCCCTGGGTTGAAGACATCTACCGTGTTTTTGTCTTGGCCTTGATAGTGTGCGCCGTTAATAAAATGGTTAATTACTTTCATGTCTTAGTCGAATCCCATACGCCATATATATTTATATGGACAGTTTATCGGTTCTCGTTACATTTTTCTGACGACCAATTTTTGGACTCTAAGTGCAAAACCTAGTCTAGATTATCAAGCGGATAGATTGGTCGTCGGATCTTTTCATAATTGAACATTGTCCAATCTGACGAACCTACCCCGACACCGGCACAGTAAACGCTGTGCTTTGCGATGGGTAAGAATACCGGTCGAAAATACATTCTGGACTTCAGTAATAAATATTTTTTTGTTGTGGGGTCGATACCAACACTCGTAAAGACACCTCGATCCCAAGGTTCTTGCAGTTTTTCAGTGATTACAAGTTCAGCGTCTCCCGTATCGAATACTACGGTACGGCCCATAGAGGCTTTTACACCCGTAAATTGTGGGCCAGTAATGACATAGTTACCATCGGTAATATTTTTTATAACACCGGTCAACTCAAGCGGCTCTCCTTTTTTATTGATAGCTGGCATATCTGTTTTACCACCAATGGGAAGGGTGATCATTGCCCCAATTCCGGCTTCAATCAATTGGCCGACAGCCTCTGGATCGCGAATTGGACCTACTGCGATATCACTCAGACCCTGCTTGAGTGCTTCTCGTAGGGTTGTCATCGTGTCTTGAGTGGCTCCAGTAGCACAGTTGTCTGGGTGATCGAGTAGAAGTATTGGACCTTCTTTTAGCGACTTCGCGTGACGAATGGAATCTTCTAATGGTTCGTCCCTCCAGATAAATGCTTCCTTTTGTTCCCAGGCGACACTCAGGATTGCCTCACATTCTGTTTTTGCTAAATCGTGGTCATTATCCGTAATCATCACGACACTCATACCGGCATCCGGTATGTCTGCCATTGGGAAGCCACCAAAAGCAGAGCTTGCTAAAACGTTAGGTTTACGCTCTGAATGGGCGGCTCGATCAGCGTAGTCCTTCATGGCGCCTTCTGATGTGTTCATTTTGAGCGTTTGTGCGAGCAAGGGAATATTGTTCCAGTGCATCACCGGTTCGATCTCTCCTCGATACAACCTCAGTAGTAATTTTCCTGCGCGCATTCCGGTTTCGTACATATCGATATGTGGATATGTTTTATATCCAACAATGATATTTGCATTACGCACCATGTCTGACGTGACGTTGGCATGTAAGTCTAGAGAAACAGCAATGGGAGTTGTTGGTGCCACCTCACGAATTTTCTTGAGCAAAGTACCTTCGCCGTCGAGTGTCCTATCTCTGACGACCATGGCGCCATGGAGATCTAACATGATTAGATCGCAGCCTTGCCGCACACCCTCGATAATGAGTTCACAAAATCGATCGTAGGCGACTGCGGAGACCGGGCCGCTGGGATAAGCAAAGCCAGCCACTGGAGTAACAATATCTGCATTTTCTTGTTCCGCGATATCGATAAATGCACCGATTGGCGTCTTTGTGCCTTTCATTGCGTGATAGGCATGAACACCAATATAGGGACCGTCCGGACCAAACGATTCCCACGGTGTTTCTACGGGAGAGAACGTATTGGTTTCATGTTCCATTTGGGCTATCAAAATTTTCATTGGTATGACTTCTGGCTTAGATAAAGAATCGATGGAACGAGAGCCCATTAATTGTCAGCAAAAAGGCAATGTGTAATGGTCTAATGCGACTTAAGTGCTATCTTTATCGTTTCGACGATTTTGTCAATGTGATGTTTCGATGCAATGAACGAAGGTGTTAATGCAATTGTATCTCCACTAGTTCTTACTAAGACCCCATTTTCATAACAGGTTACAAATATCTTGTTCGCTCGTTTTCCGGGTAATCCAGGAATGGGGTCAAGTTCAATTCCACCCATTAGTCCAAGGTTTCGGATATCAATAACGTGAGGTAGACCTTTTAGTGAATGCAGGGCTTCCTCGAAATACGGTGCTAACTCCTTACTTTTTTCGAAAAGGCCCTCTTCTTTGTATACATCTAGTGTGGCGATGGCTGCAGCGCTAGCTAATGGGTGTCCCGAGTAGGTATACCCGTGGAAGAATTCAATTTGTTCTTCAGGCCCATTGAGAAATGCATGATAGATTTTTTCACTCACGATGACTCCGCCCAGTGGGACTGCGCCGTTCGTCACACCTTTAGCGAATGTGATCATGTCGGGTGTAACTTCGAAGGTGTCTGCTGCAAACGCCTTACCGGTTCGACCAAAACCTGTGATCACTTCATCGAAAATTAGTAGTATTCCATATTTGTCGCAAATCTCACGAAGTCTCTGTAAATAGCCTATTGGAGGTACGAGTACGCCTGTGGAGCCAGCTACAGGTTCTACGATAACAGCAGCAATATTTGATTGATCATGAAGTGTCACGATACGTTCAAGATCATCAGCTAAATGAGCACCCCAAGTCGGTTGACCCTTAGAAAACGCGTTTTCTTCAAGGTTGTGTGTGTGGGGAAGGTGATCAACACCAGGAAGCAGTGCAGTGCTGAAGAGCTTGCGGTTCGACGTCATTCCTCCTACGGACATACCTCCAAATCCCACACCATGATAACCCCGCTCCCTTCCTACAAACCGATGCCTGTGTTCTCCTTTTGCACGATAGTAACCAAGGGCAACCTTTAACGCGGTATCGATGGCTTCGGAGCCAGAGTTTGTGAAAAAAACGGTATCAAGTCCTTCGGGTGCCAAGTTCGAAATCAATTCTGCGGCTTGAAACTGAATGGGGTGGCCCATATTAAAAGATGGGGCGAAATCGAGGTCTTTAGCCTGTCTTTGAATGGCTTTGACGATAGGCTCTCTACCGTGCCCAGCATTGACACACCATAAGCCTGCGATGCCATCAAGAATTTCTTTGCCCTCAGTCGTTTCATAAAACATACCGCGCGCTTTATGGATGAGTCTTGGGGCAGCTTTAAATTGTCGGTTAGGAGTGAACGGCAACCAGAGCGGTCTCATGTTAATGCTTTGGTTCACTTCATTTAACACTAAATCATCTCTTGAATTCATGGCCAGCAATCCTTAGGTAAATGGCAATGGTAATTTCATCATCAGTTTTATAATTTAAAATCATTTAATATTGATCAATAAATATCATAGATTAAAAGTATCATAGACGTTTAAAATCCTACCTGCATCAAATTTATAAGGCAGATATGCGGGAGCCCGTGGAATAACTTGTTTTTGCTTCGATTCTTAATAACCTTAAATGGTATTTACATATGGATATTAACTTTACTCAAGAAGAGATTTCCTTCTCAGAAGAAGTTAGAGATTTTGTTTCTAAGCAATTGCCTGGCGATGTCTCGAAAAAAGTTTTAGAACATAAACGCATTGGCAAAGAGGATGTTCTTAAATGGCATTTGGCTCTGTATGAGAAGGGATGGGTAGCGCCTAGTTGGCCTGAACGATTTGGCGGTTGTGGTTGGAACTCTGTATATCGACATATATTTGATGTTGAGTCGTCTGCTCTTGGCGCTCCTCGGTTGTCGCCCTTTGGCCTAGGTATGATTGGCCCAGTACTTATGGCTCACGGCACAGAAGCACAACAGAATATTTATCTGCCTAAAATACTTTCAGGAGAAGAGTGGTGGTGCCAGGGATATTCTGAGCCTGGATCCGGTTCTGATTTGGCTTCATTAAATACTCGAGCCGAAAGAAAAGGCGGTTCTTTCGTTGTTAATGGGCAGAAAACGTGGACAACTCATGCTCAATGGGCAGATAAAATATTTTGTCTGGTACGAACAGGATCTGGCACTCGTAAGCAAGAGGGTATTTCCATGTTGCTTTGTGATATGAATACGCCAGGTATTGAGATTAGGCCAATTGTGACGCTGGACGGTGAGCATGAAGTCAATGAAGTCTGGTTTCAAGATGTAGAAGTGCCGATTGAGAATTTGGTTGGGGATGAGGGTAAGGGATGGTCGATCGGAAAGTTTTTGCTCTCTCATGAGCGAACCGCAATTGCTGGGGTAGGTGTTTCTAAGCAAGAGTTAGTTTATCTCAAGCACCTTGCATCGATACATCACTATCATGGTAAGCCAGTGAAGGATGATCCGGTTTTTTTGGATCGTATTGCTGAGTTAGAGATCGATCTTTTAGCACTGGAGATGACCGTTTTGAGAGTGGCTGCAGGTGAGGTTTCTGGCGGAGAGCCTGGACCAGAGGCATCAATCTTGAAAATTCGCGGTACTGAAATACAACAACGACTTACTGAGCTTCAACTTGAAGTTGCCGGTCAGTCGGCTTTGCCCCACTTGCCGATGGCATGGGGTGATCATTGGTTGGGTGAGACTCCTGGCGCTCTTCATGCGGCACCGCTTGCCGCGCGTTACTTAAATACTCGAAAGACCTCTATTTATGGGGGGACCAACGAGATACAACGAAACATTATTGCTCAACGAGTCTTAGGGCTCTGATGTTGTTGTGGGTCTTTAAGTGAGTGGTGATTCAATGAAATTCAATCTTAGGATACGCCTATGAAGTTTGTATTTACGGATGAACAGAAGCTGTTCAAAGATGGTTTAGATCGATTTCTTGAGAAAAATTTTTCTCTTGATGCTAGAAGAAAAATGGTCGAATCAAAAGAAGCCCACTCTGAGCATGTATGGGCGGGCCTGGCATCTATGGGAGCCCTAGGCGTGCCTGTTTCAGAAGATAGTGGAGGGTTCGGTGGGGCGGGAATTGAAGCTATGATTATCATGCAGCATCTGGGTAAGCATTTGGTTCTTGAACCTTATTTATCCTCTGTCATCTTGGCAGGCGGGTTGGTTGATCTCTGTGGCTCTGAGTTCCAGAAAAAAGTATTAATTCCAGATCTCGTGGCAGGAGAGGGTAAGTTGGCCTTCGCGCACATTGAGCAATTGAACGATGAGGGCGGAGAGTTACTTCATACAACAGCAACCCAGTCTGGCAACAATTGGGTGCTCAAAGGGGAAAAGAAATTAATTCTTGGGGGTGCGACAGCGAATCGGTTCATTGTCTCAGCGAGAACTAGAGAGAGTGATGATAAAAACGTAGGCGTGACTCTGTTTATTGTCGAATCGTTAGATGAGAAAATAGGCGGTAAAGCATATCCATTGATCGATGGTAGTCGAGTGTTGGATATTCAATTAAATGATGTTGAGGTCGGTCCCGAATCTGTTTTGGGAACAATTGATCAAGGTCAGTCGGCTATTGATTGTGTTAATGATCGAGCCACAGCAGCCATTTGCGCTGAGGCGCTTGGAATTATGGAGGTCATCCACGAAATGACAATGGAGTATCTTCGGACTAGAAAGCAGTTTGGATCGGCTTTGTCGCAGTTTCAAGTGCTTCAACATCGAGCGGTTGACATGTTTATCAATATTGAAGAGGTTCGATCTTTAGTGATGTATGCAGCAGCGAAGGCTTGGAGTGCAAATGAGCACGAAAGAGTTAGGGCAGTTTCAGCTGCAAAGGCTCTGACAAATCGTGCTGCTCGGCTGGTTGCGCAAGAAGCAATTCAGCTTCACGGTGGAATGGGGATGACGCTTGAATTACCGCTGGCGGACTTTGTAAGACGGCTGTTGGCAATTGAGCTGATGTTTGGTGGTGAGCGATTTCAAAGACGTCGGTTTGCGGATGCTGAAGATCAAGGTTCCGCAAAAAGTGTATATGTTTCTCCCAAAAAGCGATGGAAACAAATCTGAATTATCGCTCCAAATCTTTAGGAGTTTTTAATGATATTTAAAACGGTAGGCGTAGTTGGTGCTGGTTTAATGGGATCAGAGATTGCACTTGTATTCGCGCTTTCAGGTCGACGAGTGAAATTGCATGATGCAGACCCGTCGCTTGTTGATCAAGCTATGAAGCGGTTAGAACGCGTACTAGAAAAGGGCGTCGATCGAGGGGTCTATGATCCGGGTGTGATTGATGTAGTTTTGCCTCGCATTGAACGCTGCAAGGGTTTAGATAATTACTCTGATTGTGATTTAGTTGTTGAGGCAGTGTTTGAAGACGAAAAGGTGAAGGCGAGCGTGTTTTCCGATTTGGATAGATTTGTTTCTAATGACTGTGTGTTGGCTAGCAATACTTCTAGTATCTCAATTACGACGCTTGCGTCTAAAGTTTCTGAGTCTCGCAGGACGCACTTTATCGGTACCCATTTTTTTTCGCCAGCGTCGCGAATGAAGCTGGTAGAGGTTATCCCCGGTTTAGATACTGATGCATCAATCGTTGCGCAGGTGATGAATATATGTCGAGAGATTGGAAAAACACCTATCGAAGTTAAAGATGTTGTCGGTTTCGCGGTTAATCGTCTGCTTCACGCAATGATGATTGAAGCGACCCGATTAGTTGAGGAAGGAGTTGCTTCGCCTGAGGATATAGATGTCGCATGCCGTCTAGGTCTTGGACATCCCATTGGTCCCTTCCAATTGATGGACGCGACACAAATTAGTCTATCTCTACAAGTCCAGGAAATTTTATGTGAGGCTTATGGTGATCGTTTTAAGCCAAGGCCCATCATGAAACAAATGGTTGGTGCTGGTTATAACGGGAAAAAATCCGGTCGGGGTTGGTATAAGTCGTAACTTCTAATACCGTTAAGGTGAGTTTAAAGTTTAAATATGGATGTTGAAAAGAAATTGTATTGGGAGGATTTTGCCCCCGATATTCGAGAGTCAATGGGACAGGTTACTGTTGATCTGAATGAGGTTCTCGAGTTTGCCCGCCGTTATGACCCGCAGTCCTTCCACATCAGTGAGGAACAGGCTCAACATTCGATCTATGGTGGGATTATTGCAAGTGGTTGGCATACTTGCGCAATGGTCATGCGACTTATGTGTGACTCATTCTTGTTGAACTCGATGAGCTTGGGGTCGCCAGGCATAGAAGGGGTGAAATGGCCACACCCAGTGTATCCTGGAGATGTTTTAACCGCATATCGAACAGTTATTGAAACTCGAGCTTCCGGGTCTAAACCTGATCGTGGGATTGTAAAAACGTTTTGGGAAGTCGAAAACCAAAATGGTGATTTAGTTATGTCTATGACGGGTGTTAACTTCTTTTTAAGGCGAGGGGTAGGTTAATGATTCAGGAAGTCAATCACTTCAAACATAAGGTGCATGTTCTATTCAAAAGGGAAGATCTTGATTATGAGCGACTCGAGGGTAAAGTTGCCATTGTTCTCGATGTTTTATTTGCGACTACGACAATTATTCATGCAATTCATTCTGGCGCGAAAGATGTGATTCCCACTTTGAATGAGGGAGCTGCCCGAGGGGTCGCTAACAATTATGATGAGAGCGCTCGTCTGTTGGCTGGCGAATTGTATGGAGAGACATTGCCGGGGTTTTTACGCCCAACGCCGCTAAGACTGGCTGAGGAACGGTTAAGCGACAAGACATTAATTTACTCAACAACCAACGGTACGGTTGCGCTTAAGCAGGCAGCAGCGGCTGACGAAGTCTTCGTGGGCGCGCTAATTAATGCCGAGGCATTGGTGGACCATGTATTGTCCTCATGCGCTGGGAAAACTATTCTGGTCGTGTGCTCTGGCTCTATGGGTAATCCGAATCTCGAAGACGCTTTTGGCGCGGGTTATTTTATCGATTTATTGAAGGCCCGCATGCGGAATGCGGGCCCTGATGCTTTTTCTGATACTGCAGAGGCGGCACGTATGATTTTCAAATCTGAACTTTCTGTGGAATCTTTGCTCAGATCACGTGTTGGACGTATGATGGTTGAGCGCGGGATGGAAGAGGAGGTTCGGTTCGCGGCAAATCTGAGCACACATCAGACTGTCCCTAAAGTATTTGGTGGGATTGTCAAACCTGTGTGAGCGGTACGGTCACTTGTAACTCATTTTTTTGGAGTTAATGATGAAGTTTCTTTGTTTGTGGTTTTTTTTCGCAGTCTCTTTCGGAAGCGTCACGCATGCTGCCATTAATTGTAGTAACCCTGCAGGAGGTGTAGAGCGCTTAATTTGCACCAGCAGCCGCGCTTCGGTTGCGCAAGAGGATTTGGCGTTTTCCTACAATCTCGCGATGCGCAGAGGTGTTGATATTAAGGTATTACAGCAGTCTCAAACTGAATGGCACAATAACGTGTTAAGTCAATGTAATAACGTAACGTGTATTGTTGATGCTATGGCTGAGCGGGGCGCTGAAATTGAAAATATGGATGGCCAGTCTGACCAATAACTATTCTTGTAGTTATAAGGTCTTGTTCGATTGCTTTCTAGCTTACTTGTGCAAGCTTAGTGCGTCGTCAGATCTTGTCTCGCTTATCAATCTCACTCCTATTGAATTGACCCTCTTTTCCCATTAGCGTCCTGAGGATAAGTAATAGCCCAGATTTCTGTTTAATTCCAAGGCTTGTTGAACGAGGTTTCTGCTAAATAGAATCTAGATTGACTGGATTGGTCACGTTTTGATTCGGTAGTATGTACTGCAAAAGCATTTTGAGTGTTGTTGTGACGGACTCGGTGCCTTGCACTCCTGGAGATCTTACTCTAGCGGTGCGAATAGCTCCGCGCATTTTAAAAAGCTCCTTTCGAATTGCTACACCTGGGTGTTGTTCATAAACGATTAAGGGCAGAAAGCGTTGATATATTCTGTGAACGGACGTCCAATCTTTTTGTTCTGCGGCCGCCACCAGCGCTATTAGCACCTCTGGAAATGCAAACCCTGTGTTGAATCCATCCGATCCACTCTCTAAGTCAAAAGCGGCATACAGAGCGCCAAGTCCGGTCATTACGCTGATTTTTTCCTGATAACGCGCTTTGAGTGATTGAAGTTTCGGTGCGGTCGGTACGGCTTCTAACTTTACGCCACCCCATCCAGTCAGCTCGTCCAACATCCTAAAGATTAATTCGTTGGGCATATGTACGCCAGTTGAGGCGGGGTGGTCTTGCAAAATAACGGGCAGATCAGTTTCATTCAATATGGTTTGAAAATGCGTAAATACTTTTGCATCTGATGGACCCGGCTCTGTTTGTGGGGTCACCATCACTGCACTTGCGCCTAATCTTTTTGCAGTAGCGTTGTGGTGGATTACGGAACGTGTTCCAGTTGCGCTTGTGCCAACAATAACGGGTAGTTGGTCAGCTGTCTGGATTGCTGTGTCGATAATTAACTCTCGTTCATTATCAGTTAGGCGGTTTGCTTCTCCAAGCACTCCTAATATTGTGACTCCATTCACTCCAATGTCTTTCATTAATTGAATCATAGTTTGGATGGAGCTTGTGTCCACCGTCTCGTCTTCGTTGAATGGAGTAACTAGAATGGGTATAACGCCACAAAATTTCATACTCATGATTTCTTATTAAAGGTTATGATTTATTCAAATGATTTCAATGTGAGTTTATATCCAGAAAAACTCATTTATAAACCCTTATAGAGCAAGAGGCCAATGTATGCAATTTATACAGAATAAACTAAAAGCAGCGCTGCAAGACGGTAAGGCTCAAATAGGATGTTGGTTGATGACGGGTAGCCCTTTAGCTGCTGAAATATGCGCATCCAGTGGTTTCGATTGGGTATTAATTGATATGGAACATACCCCGAATGACGTGCCACAAGTGTTATCACTGGTGCACGCGGCTTCGGCATATCCGGTTTCGATTGCGGTACGAGCGCCATGGAATGATGCCGTTATGATTAAACGACTACTGGACATGGGAGTGCAAACCATCATGTTGCCAAACGTTAGGACCAAACAAGAGGCGGAGGCTGCGGTTGCTGCGGTTCGGTATCCACCTCGAGGCGTTAGAGGCGTATCTGGAAACTCTCGATCAAATCGGTTTGGTCGAATTAAAGATTATTTCGCTCTTGCCGATCAGCACATTTGTTTGATTGTTCAAATCGAAACTAAAATAGGTTGGGATAACGTTGAGCAAATTGCTGCTGTTGATGGTATTGATTGTCTTTTTGTCGGGCCTGCTGACTTGGCAGCAGATATTGGGTATCTTGGAAAAAATGCTGAGGCTATTCCGCAGGCTGCTATAGCTGATGTGATTGCGCGCACGGTCAACTCGGGTTGTGCAGCCGGCATCCTTGCGTTTGATGATGCTGAGGCAAAGAAATGGTTGAGTAAAGGTGCGACTCTTATCGCCGTCACGGGGGATGGATTTCTTTTGTCTCGGGGAATGGATGCTGTTGTGCAATCTTTTAAGGCGGCGAGATGAAAAAACTATCCGTGGCTAAGCCATCTGATTTAATAAATCATATTGGTGAGGATCTCGCCTTGAGCGAATGGGTTTGTGTGACTCAGGAGATGATTAACTTGTTTGCCCAATCGACTGGGGATCACCAATGGATTCATGTGGATGTTGAGCGGGCGGCCAAAGATACGCCGTTTGGGTCGACAATTGCCCATGGGTTTCTGACCTTATCTCTCCTCTCTAAATTCCTTAATGAGACGATGGATCTTGGGGCATCAAAAATGGGAATTAATTATGGGTTAAATCGCGTACGGTTTACCGCCCCAGTGAAAAGCGGATCCATGGTTAGGGCTCGATTCGTGCTTCAAAATTTGGTTCCAATAGATGATGGCGTACAGCTTGAGTGGCAGGTGACTGTTGAGGCTAAAGATGAGGTAAAGCCCGTTTTGGTTGCTGAATGGTTAACTAGGCGGTACGGCTAGATTATTTTTAAATGAAGTAGAAGAATGTCTAACTTGATGCAATTTAGGTGTAATAAACGGTCAACTCCTTTATTGAGGTGCTTGCAAAAAGTGCGGCTAATACGGAACGTGAAGTTTGAAAAAATCGAGCAAGGTCAGCGGATCAAATCCAATATTTTAAAAATGGGACGCAGGCTGTTAGAGATGTACTCGAGGAGCATGCAATGGGATGCTGTCTGCGGGATGACTTCTAAATGATTTATTAAAAAGAAGAACGATAAATGCTTAATGAAAATTTTCGTTTTTCGCATCAAATTCGGGTGCGTTGGTCCGAAGTGGATGCACAGGGGGTTGTATTTAACCCCCACTATTTAGCGTTTGCTGATATTGGTATAACTGAATATTATCGAGCTATTGGTATGTCATACCCAGATGCATTCGATGTTGCCGTAGCTGATCTTTACGCAAAAAAAACTCAAATAGAGTATCACGCAGCAGCTCGATATGATGAGGTGCTTGAGCTTTTTGTTCGTATTTCTCGCTTGGGGCGAAGTAGTTTTGATTTTCATATTGAGGTCATGCGTTCTAAAGAATCCATCGCAACGGTAGAAATAACTTATGTCCATGCGAATTTGAAAAAGCAACAATCAGTCCCATTGACGCAGCAATTCCGAAACGCGTGCATCACGTTCGAGAACGTCCCTCCAAAGCAGTGATGCACGTTGTGATATCCTTAAATTCTTAAGATTTGACTTTAGTTGAGCATTCGTCAAGATTATTGAATCCTCTGTAACCGTTAAGAAGGGATAGATTGTGGATTTTGAGTTTTCATCAAAAGTTAAGGGACTTCAAGTTCAACTCAATGGATTTATGGATGAGCACATCTATCCGAATGAAAGTGCCTTTCACGCCGAGGTTGAGGCTAATCGCAAGGCGGGAGATGCTTGGGTGCCGACTAAATTGGTTGAGGCATTAAAGCTGAAAGCTCGTAAAAAAGGCCTATGGAACTTGTGGAGGCCTAAGGCGCATGGAGGGGAATTTACCAATGTTGAGTATGCCCCGATGTGCGAGATTATGGGGCGAATTACTTGGGCTTCCGAGGTGTTTAACTGTTCAGCTCCTGATACTGGAAATATGGAGACATTACTCCGATATGGAACGCCCGAATTACAGCAAAAATGGGCCGAGCCGTTAATTGAAGGAAAAATTAGGTCAGCATTTTTGATGACCGAACCGGAGGTTGCCTCCTCCGACGCAACGAATATTGAGTGCCTTATAAAGCGTGATGGCGACGATTATGTGATTAATGGTCGTAAGTGGTGGTCTTCGGGCTTAGGTGATCCAAGATGTGAGGTGTTAATCGTGATGGGGAAGACTGACCCTGATGGGGCTGACCGGCATAAGCAGCAGTCGATGATCGTGGTTCCAACTTCGACGCCAGGTATTAAGGTTGAGAGGGCTTTGACTGTATTTGGCTATGACGATGCGCCGCATGGGCACATGGAAGTGTTATTGCAAAATGTTCGAGTGCCAGCCTCAAATATTCTTTTGGGAGAGGGGCGGGGATTTGAAATTGCGCAAGGTCGTTTGGGACCCGGGCGAATTCATCATTGCATGAGAATTATTGGTCAAGCCGAACGGGCGTTAGAATTCATGATTCGTCGCCTTAAGTCCCGAGTGGCGTTTGGGAAACCTGTGGCTGAACAGTCAGTTTGGCATGAGCGTATTGCTGAGTCTCGCATGATGATTGATCAAGCTCGGCTATTAACTCTGAAAGCTGCGCATATGATGGATACTGTTGGAAATAAGGAGGCCAAAAAAGAAATAGCGATGATCAAAGTGATCGCGCCTAATATGGCTCAAAAAATTATTGATTGGGCGATTCAAGCGCATGGTGGGGGTGGGGTTTGTCAGGAGTTTCCCCTTGCTTGGATGTGGGCTCACAACCGTTCGATGCGACTGGCTGATGGACCAGATGAGGTGCATCGAGCTCAGGTAGCCAGACTCGAGTTAAAAAAATATATGTGATTGATGTATGTACCGAGGTTTTGAAAAGTCCCTAGCTTTGCCGGGGATTTTTTTTGGGCTAGTCTAGTAACGCGGAAGATTTGAGGCTTTTAACGAGGGGTCGAAGTGGTGGACCGGTTCTACCCCACCCCATAATTTTTAGGGTGAATAATTTGGGCGTCACCCGTCACCCGTGTTCCGAACGGCGCCACATCTACCGAAAGCCATAAGCTAATGTGCTACGGTGCGAGTGAGTTTTTTTGCTATTCGCGCAAATAATGTTGCGACGCAATAAAGGTTTAAGGTTCATCTTAAGTACTACATTTATAACGCTTATTTTATTGCCTCCAAGCAGGGCTTGCAGGGTACTCGCTAGAACTTAGGTTTGATGATTTGCTAAATTTATTGCAATTGCTCTGTGTTTTTGATTCATCCCTTACTAGCAGAATATTTCAAGATAGTTCTCTGCGCTTGAAAGTAGGCCGATTATCATGTACTTTCGCTAAGTAACATTCTTTATAGTAGTTACACCCTAATATTCTTTATAGTAGTTACACCCTAATAAAACCTAAAGCTTCGAAAGGGGGAGTTTTAATATGAAAGTCAGCTTCAAAGTAAATGGTAAAAGCGAGACTGTTGAAGTCTCTGCGGATACACCATTACTGTGGGTACTTCGCGACACGCTCGGTTACACGGGCACGAAATTCGGTTGTGGAAAAGCTCTATGTGGTGCGTGTACGGTTCATCTAAATGGAAGTGCAGTACGTTCCTGTCAAGTACAGATAGGTTCGATTTCTGGTGCAAACGTGACGACCATCGAAGGTCTGGGTGGAAATCATAAAGTGCAGCGTGCATGGGAAGCCTTAGATGTTCCTCAGTGTGGATATTGTCAGCCTGGGCAAATTATGTCCGCTTCAGCGCTACTGTCTGCGAATAAAAATCCTTCAGATGAGGATATTGATGCGGCGATGTCGGGCAATATTTGCCGATGTGGTACTTATCCTCGAATCCGCGCTGCTATTAAAGCCGCGGCGAAGATGTCTTAACGAGGGAGGAATCGAGACATGGAAATGATTGCAAAAAATGAAGGTCGTCGTGACTTCCTGAAAGTCAGTGGATCTGTTGCCGGTGGGTTGGCGTTGGCGTTCTACTTGCCAACTTCACGCATGGCGCAAGCTGCTGAAGGTGGTAGCCCAAATGCTTGGGTAAAAATTGCCGCTGACAACACAGTAACTATTATGTGTGCTCGTTCAGAAATGGGTCAGGACGTTTACACCTCAATGCCAATGCTTGTTGCAGAGGAACTTGAGGTTGACATAAACGCTATTAAAGTTGAGTTTGCTCAACCAGCAGAGGTTTACATTAACTCTCTTCTTGGTGGGCAGCTAACTGGTGGTTCAACAGCGGTTCGTGATGGCTGGGAAAAGCTACGTAAAGCTGGTGCATCAGCTCGTATGATGTTGGTTGCTGCTGCAGCTGACAACTGGGGTGTTGACGCAAGCAAGTGTACCGCTGCTAACGGCGTGATCCAAGGCCCTGGTGGCAAGAAGGCCACTTACGGTTCAGTCGCAGCGAAAGCAGCAACGATGGAAGTTCCAAAAGAAGTGCCATTGAAGCCAGCTAGCCAGTTTAAGATCGTTGGTAACGTCAAGCAAAAGCGTCTTGATACGGCTATGAAAGTACGTGGTATCGCTCCATTTGGTATTGACACTCGCCTTCCGGGCATGAAGTACGCAGCAGTTTCGATGGCTCCAATGATGGGTGGAAAACTAATTTCTTTTGACGACAAGCGTGCGAAAAAGATGCCAGGCGTTCATTCGGTAGTTCAGTACAGCCGCGGTGTTGCAGTAGTGGCTAACGACTACTGGACTGCTAAGAAAGCAGTTGCTACGCTTGATCCTCGTTGGGATGCTGGTCCAAATGCAAATTTGGATATGACCGGTCTCTGGTCAAAAATGGAAAAGGCGTCGAATGGGGCTGGCGCAATCTTCCGTGAAAGTGGTGATGCCGATCAAGGTCTGGCAAAAGCTGCAAAAATGATCACTGCAGAGTTTCGTATGCCGTTCCAATCACACTCTCCAATGGAGCCACAGAATACGACTGCGCATGTTACAGCTGACAAGGCGCTGATCGTTACGCCAACTCAGTTCCAGCAGTTGATACCTCACGTCGTAAGTGGTGCTGTCGGCCTCAAGCCTGAGCAGGTTGAAGTTCGAACAACCTTCCTCGGCGGTGGTTTCGGACGTCGTGTTGAGGTTGACTACGCTATCGATGCTGCTGAAATTTCAAAAGCAGCTGGTGGGGTACCAGTCAATATGATTTGGAGCCGTGAAGATGACATGACGCATGATTCATATCGTCCAGGAGGTATTTACAAATTCACAGCTGGTGTGGATGAGAAGGGAAAGCTTACAGCTCTTAAGTTTAAGTCAACCAGTCCTTCAATTTCATCACGTTTGTTTCCAAGTATTGTGAAAGATGGCATCGACCCATTCGCAGTTGAGGGTATCGATAATTTCCCATACTTAGCCGACGCGGGTCTCAACTTCAGTTATGTCATGCATGACGCAGGAGTTCAGGTGGGTTATTGGCGTGGTGTGTCACACAACTTGAATGCCGTTGTGTTGGAGTGCTTCATTGACGAGCTAGCGAAAAGTGCTGGTGCTGATCCAATTCAGTATCGAATCGATATGCTTGATATGGGCGCAACCAAACACGCATGGTCTGGTCTCTCAGCTGGAGTGCCAGTTGGCGCCAGAATGAAGCACGTGTTGGAAGAAGTTCGTAAAAAAGCCAACTTCGGCAAGAAGATGCCAGCAGGTAAAGGCCAAGGTGTTGCAGTGATGGAAGGTTACAACGCTGTCATCGCTATCGTGGCTGAAGTAACTGTTGGCGCTGACTTTGATGTCGTTGTTGATAAAGTTACGGCTGTTGTTGACGGTGGTACGTTAATTCACCCAGATCAAGCATTAGCTCAGATCCAAAGTTCTATGAATCTAGGACAGGGCGCTGGTCTGATCAGTGAGATTACGGTTAAAAATGGTATCGTTGAGCAAAGTAACTTTGATGGATATCGAACCGTTCGTATCAACGAAACACCAAGAGTTATGGACATCCACTTTGTTAAGAGTGATGGTGCTCCTGCCGGTCTTGGTGAACCAGCAACCGCGGTTATCGTTCCAGCAATTGCTAACGCAATACATGCTGCATCTGGTAAGCGTGTGCGTACGTTCCCTGCTCTTCCAGAGAACATAGCAGCTGGCTAATGTGATCCTGCAATCGGATCTGGAATTAATTTTCTGGATCCGAGAATATCTGAAACCCCCAGTAAATACTGGGGGTTTTTTTATAGTTCGCAGTCCATAGTGATCTGTAACAGATGATATTAACGAGATAAGAAATTGATAAATAAATGGATAGTGTAGACCTACAAGTACTTAAAACGAGCCTCGAATGGCGCACGGCAGGCCACGATGTTATTTTAGGCACGATAGTTCAAACATGGGGCTCATCACCCAGACCTCCAGGAGCTATGTTAGCAATTCGTGACGATGGACTTGTGTCTGGCTCGATCTCAGGCGGGTGTATTGAGGACGACATGATCAATAAAGTTAGAGATCAGTCCCTCGAGGTAGATAATCCTACTGTTGTTACTTATGGAATCAGTAAAGAAGAAGCGAATCGATTTGGTCTTCCTTGTGGGGGAACATTACAGGTCGTTCTTGAAAAAATTAGCGACGATAAGTGTTTTCGAGAGCTGCTTACGCGGATCGAACAACACCAACTCGTATGTCGTTCTGTGGTAATTGCGACAGGTAAAGTCAGTTTAGAGGATGCGTCATCAAATGACGAAATCTCCTTTGATGGGGAGGTGCTTCGTTGTGTTTACGGTCCGCGTTGGAGGCTCATCATTATTGGTGCTGGGCAGCTATCGACCTATGTTGCGCAAATGGCGAAGGCGCTTGATTACCATGTGATTGTTTGTGACCCAAGATCTGAATATGCAGACACTTGGTCAGTACCGGGAACGGTCCTTTCCCGTGAGATGCCTGACGACTTAGTAGTGGCGTTAAAATTAGATGCTCACTCGGCAGTGGTCGCTGTGACGCATGATCCTAAGTTGGACGATTTAGCGTTGATGGAGGCTTTAAAGTCCTCTTCATTTTATGTGGGTGCTCTTGGGTCTCGTTTGAACAGTAAAAATCGCCGAGAGCGTTTACTTCTTTTTGATTTAGATTCGTCTGAAATTGACCGGTTGCATGGGCCAGTAGGTTTGAGAATAGGCAGTAAGACGCCTCCTGAAATAGCGGTCTCAATCCTTGCTGAGATAACGGCTGTTCGTAACGGAGTTACTTTGGATTCTATTGGTTTTGATGCTGGCAAAGAGCTTACTGAGGACGCAACCTCGACAGTTTGTGCTGTTTGATCTTATAAATTAAACGGTCCCGTTAAATTGTTTTCTATATGTTTAGTACTAAGGAGTTTTGAATGAGATTAGAGAAAAAAGTCGCTATTGTCACGGGTGGTGGATCTGGGTTTGGCGAAGGAATAGCAATGCGATTTTCTCAAGAGGGCTGCCGCGTAATTGTTAACGATATTAACGTTGAGGGCGGTGAGCGAGTAGCTCAGGCTATTAAAGAGTCTGGTGGAGAAGCAGTTTTTTGTAGAGGCAACGTTGCGAGTAGTTCCGATTGGGCTGAACTGCTGAGCTGTTCTCTTGATAACTTTAGGAAACTTGATATCGTCATTAATAACGCGGGAACGACGCATCGAAATAAATCGATGCTTGACGTGACAGATGAGGAATTTGATCTAGTGTATGACGTCAATGTTAAAGGAATTTTTTATTCTGCAAAGAATTTAGTTCCTTACTTTAGAAAGCAAGGCGGTGGTAATTTTGTAACGATAGCTTCGACTGCCGGGATTAGACCTAGACCCGGTTTGGTTTGGTATAGCGGGAGCAAGGCTGCAGCGATCATAATTAGTCAGGCGATGGCTGTGGAATTAGCGCCCGATAAGATTCGAGTTAACGTGGTAAACCCCGTTGCCGGCGACACACCCCTGCTGGCTAAATTTATGGGTGAGGATACGCCGGAGATTCGAGCAAAATTTGCCGCTGTGATTCCACTGGGACGTTTCAGTCAGCCTCGTGATATTGCCAATGCGTGCTTATATTTAGCTTCTGATGAGGCTGATTTCATCACTGGGGCTTGTATTGAGGTTGATGGGGGACGTTGCGTCTAGCGCGTAGCGTGGGCTTACGGCGCCTTTGCATTCCCTTTAGTCGTTAGGCACCGGTAAACGCCTGAATCCCTGTTTGGGCGCGCCCAAGAATCAGTGCATGTACGTCGTGGGTACCCTCATAGGTATTCACAGCTTCTAAGTTCATTACATGTCGGATCACTTGGTATTCGTCTGAGATGCCATTCCCACCATGCATGTCTCGAGAGGCGCGAGCGATATCTAAGGCTTTGCCGCACGAATTTCGTTTGATGAGTGATATCAATTCTGGCGCGGCCTCATCCCGATCTAGCAGTCGACCAACTCGTAATGTGGCTTGTAGCCCGATGCTGATCTCTGTCTGCATATCCGCGAGTTTTTTCTGAACAAGCTGAGTCGCTGCTAAAGGCCGGCCAAATTGTTTCCGATTTAAAGTATATTCCCTTGCTGCCATCCAACAATATTCAGCGGCGCCTAGGGCTCCCCAAGCAATACCGTATCTTGCTTTATTCAAACAGCCAAATGGACCTGTTAACCCTTTCACATTGGGTAATAGATTTTCGTCAGGCACAAAGACATCGTCCATCACGATTTCTCCAGTGATTGATGCGCGGAGACTGAATTTCCCGGAGATCTTGGGTGTGTCGAGCCCTGTCATGCCGCGCTCTAAGATGAATCCACGGATAGTTCCAGAATCATCTTTAGCCCAAACAATCAGAACATCTGCAACAGGCGAATTGGTGATCCACATTTTTGCACCATGAAGCTTCCAGCCTCCGGGTGCTTTAGTCGCTCGCGTGGTCATGCCCCCAGCATCAGAGCCATAATCGGGTTCAGTCAATCCGAAACACCCAATCTTCTTTCCAGAAGCTAGGTCCGGTAGATATTTTTGGCGCTGCTCCTCGCTACCGTAGGTGAATATTGGATACATCACCAGACTGGATTGAACGCTCATCATAGATCTATAGCCAGAGTCGATGCGTTCGATTTCTCTAGCGATCAGTCCATAGGATACGTGGTTAACACCAGCGCATCCATAGCCAGTTATGGTAGACCCCAAAAAGCCCATCTCACCCATTTCATCAAAAATAGATCGGTCAAAGCTTTCATTTCGATTAGCCTCGATAATTCTAGGTGAGAGTTGTTTCATGCAAAATTCCCGAGCACTACCGGCTATGAGTCGCTCGTCATCCTCTAGTTGATCATTGAGTCGGAAAGGATCTTGCCAGTCGAATGAAGCCATCGGTTTACTCTCTAGTTGAAACGTGTGTTTATCGTATTTAATTCAGTGTAATGCAAACTTGTCCGATTTGTCGGAAGTCCAACCTAATGTAATCGCCTGGCGTAATTTTAAAAGGTAACACGCAGGTGCCTGTTGTGATGACTTCACCAGACTTCAATCCGATTCCTTCATGACTCAGTTCGTTGGCAATCCATGTAAGCGCAACACGAGGATCACCGAGAACGTTACTGCCTAAACCTTCTGCCACAACTATACCGTTCACGAGTGCCTGCACTTTATGATCTCGAAGTTCGATATTTCTCCAATCTGAAGTGGTCGGTGGCCCTAAAACAAACCAGCTTGCACAAGCATTATCGGCAATGAGTTGTGCTTCACCTGCAGTGATGAAATCGAGGTATCTAGAATCTGGAATTTCTATTGCTGGATGCAGTGTATCCATTGCAGTCAAGACTTCCTCCACCGAGTAGTCTGCCTCTCTAGGTGGTAAATCACTACCTAATCGAAAGCAGTATTCTGCTTCAGCGACTGCCATTAGGTTGGCGCCAAGTGTCAAGTTATCGCCTGAGACTTTTGATCGATCGGCTAGCAGACGGCCCGCAAGCGGGCCTGATACCCCAATGTGCCTCTGTCCGTTCTCACTTGTTGCGGCAATTTTCCACCCAATTTGCGCCGATTGTGAGAGGTCAGCTATACGTTTCTGAATTTCATAGGCGGATTGTCGGTTAGTTGGACGGCATTCTTGTGGTAGTCCTGAAATGGCATGTCCAGCGCTCCAGGCATCCCACAAGATCTTAGCAGCTTTATTCATTAGTTCATGATGCATCGGATCCCCAGAAATTTTTGTTGATTTTATTTTATTTTATCTGAATGTTTGACGATATTAAGTAATGGCTCCCCTCTCGCTAGGCGATTTAAATTTTCTGCAATGAATTTTGTTCTGCGATAGATGAGTGAATTGGTCCAGGCGGATGCATGAGGCGACATGATGACGTTATCGAGCTCATTGAAGTTAAAGCGAGAGGGTGGTATCTGTTCTGAAATGTTGTCTGGGTACTGATACCACGTGTCAATCACTGCGCCACCAATCTGCTTTTCTTTACAGGCTTGATAGAGAGCACCCTCGTTAATAATAGAACCTCTGGCCACATTAATGATAACGGCTGTTTTTTTCATTTTTTTGAATTCTGATTTTGAAATCAACCCTTCAGTTTCTTCTGTTAGTGGCGTTGATATCAGAATAAAATCACATAGCCCTAGAACGGTATCAAGATGATCAATTAGGTAGAAGGTATCTGGCTTTTCTCCTGATACTGGTTTTCTCGGTCCGCACCCAATCACGTGGACGCCAAAGGGCTTTATACGCTTGGCAACTTCTCTTCCAATATGCCCATAACCTATAATGCCAATAGTTTTACCGCAGAGTTCTTCATGCGTCGGTCCAAATAGAGAAGATCCAGACCAATTATTTTTTCGCATGTTGCGGTCTAATGTGTTGATGTGAGTCACCCATTGTAATATTGCAGCGATAACGAATTCCGCGATGGGTATTTCATGTTCAAAGACATTGCATACTGATGTGTGTGCGGGAATCGTCCGGAAATCTAGGCCATCAAGTCCCGCTCCAGGTAATTGGAGTAGTTTTAAATTATTGCAAGGAATGTTAGGGTCAGTCCATTGCATCGAAATGACTGCATCGGCTGTTTGGAGTTGCGCAAACCATAGATCAGATTCAATATGATTGATCGCTTCGATTGACCAGGCTGAACTTAACATTGAAGGTAGGTGACTTAAGCGCGTTTCTTTATCTTGCTCTCTGATTAGTACTTTCATTTCATTGTGAATTAATAAGTTAGCGGAAACTGCTCATGGACATTGATTTTTCAACAAATATTTTTGACCCTGGATAGGTCATATGTAGAGTATCGTAAGTCATCGGGACATACTTTTTCGTGTTTGCAGACAGTTGGCGACCCCGACTGTTAAACAAAAGTTAAAGATAAACCTGGATTCGGCGGCGATGTGTTTGCATAAGTGCTCGTAATCCCTAGACCCTATTCTGAACCAGCCAAAAATGTAACAGCTAGTCATCTTAAAAGGTGGCGCTGGGAAGAGTCTTCTAATTCGTTCTATATAAGAGTCGATTAGCGAAAATGACTTTCTGTCTAGGTTGCTTTTTATGATATTTATAATCAGGAAACCTGAGATCACGAAGAATATGTCTGCCCCAATAAATGCGTTTGGAGACAAGTGAAAAAAAACCACGAAAGTAACTGCGAGTGTCCTAAGTCCATCAACATCACGTCGGTACAGAATATTTTTCATGTGGTTCAGATTAGAGCATACGTAAGTGATGCTGCTCAATTTGTTACGTTAGTTTTTTAAGCGTAAAGACTTAAGTATTGAGACACCTTTGGTGCCGGGAGGGGGAATCGAACCCCCACAGCGTTTCCACCGGCGGATTTTGAGTCCGCTGCGTCTACCAATTCCGCCATCCCGGCAACAGCGAGGATTATCCCTGAAGTTTGAGCTGCCATCAAGGAGGCCTATAGACTCTATTTTACTGGATTGCAGAATTAGAGCGACATGTTAATCAGCGATACAATGCCTGAATGCATATTTCGCAATTTAATTTTAATTTACCCGATGAGCTGATTGCTCAGGAACCTCTTGCGTCTCGCAGCCTTAGCCGGTTGTTAGTGTCCACAGAGAGCAAAGAAACTTTTGATGATGCGCACTTTGTTGACCTTATTGATTTTTTAACAGAGGATGATTTACTAGTTTTTAATGATACGAGGGTTATGAGGGCTCGTTTAAAAGGAGCCAAAGACACTGGTGGGGAAGTTGAGGTCATGATTGACCAAATTTTGTCTTCAACCCGATTTAAATGTCTAATTCGAGCCAGTCGGCGACCCAAGATTGGACAGAATATTCATATTGCTAGCGATACGATCTTTACCGTTATCAGCTTTTTTGATGGGGTATTTGAATTGGAGTCCTCAATAGATATATATGACTGTTTGGCTCGGCATGGTGATATACCCCTGCCCCCATATATACGTCGTCAACCTGATGAATCAGACTTAGATCGGTATCAAACTGTTTACGCGAAGAATCCAGGCGCGGTCGCCGCACCCACGGCTGGACTGCATTTTGACCAAGATATGTTGGAAAAACTAGCTCAAAAAAATATAAAAATGACTTATCTGACTCTCCATGTTGGTGTGGGTACTTTTAAGCCTGTTGCTGTGGAAAATGTGTTAGACCACAACATGCATTCCGAGCGTTATTTTTTTCCATCAGATGCGGCGGCTCACGTCTCTGAAACCAAAGCAAAAGGAGGACGAGTTTGTGCTGTGGGCACAACGAGTCTTCGTGTTTTGGAAAGTGTTTGTAACGAGGGTGAGCTAAGGGTGGGGGAAGGTTCAACGAATTTATTTATCACTCCCGGGTATGCATTTAAAGTTGTAGATTGTTTAATTACTAACTTTCATTTGCCCAAATCGACATTGTTTATGTTGGTTTCCGCCTTTATGGGTACCGATAAGATGAGACGGGCTTACCAACATGCAATTGACGAAAAATATAGATTTTTCAGTTATGGCGATGCGATGTTGTTAGTTAGATGATGCTGCGTCTTCGATGGATACTTAGGTAAAACAGATGACTTTAGAGTTTACAGTTTTGGCAACCGATGGGCTAGCAAGAAGAGGGAGATTAACGCTTGCGCATGGGGTTGTTGACACGCCTACCTTTATGCCTGTGGGGACTTATGGTGCCGTTAAAGGTATGCGTCCCCATCAAATTGAGGAGGCGGGCGCGGATGTGATTCTTGGTAATACGTTTCATTTATGGCTCCGGCCCGGATTGGCTGTGATTGAGGCTCATGGAGGCTTGCATCGATTCGTTGGTTGGAATAAGCCCATATTGACCGATTCCGGTGGATTTCAAGTGTTCAGTCTCGGCGCCCTTCGAAAGATTTCAGAAGAAGGCGTATCTTTTCGGTCGCCCGTTGATGGTGCGCAGTGTTTCCTCACCCCTGAAGAGTCTATGAGAATCCAGCGTTCAATGAACTCAGACATTGTGATGGCATTTGATGAATGCACGCCTTATCCGGTAACCAAATTAGAGGCTGGGGACTCTATGCGTTTGAGCATGCGGTGGGCCAAACGAAGTCAAGAGGCTCATCAAGGCAATGCGAATGCACTCTTTGGGATCATTCAGGGCGGTATGTATGAAGATTTAAGGGAAGAGAGTATTGAAAAATTAATTACGCTTGATTTTGATGGTTACGCTATTGGAGGCTTATCGGTTGGGGAGCCCAAAGAGGACATGCGACGGATTATGTCATTTGTGTCGCCTCGGATGCCAAAAGATAAGCCAAGATATCTTATGGGGGTGGGAACTCCGACAGATTTAGTGAAAGCGGTAGCTGCTGGGATTGACATGTTTGACTGCGTACTGCCTACTAGAAATGCGAGAAATGGCTGGTTATATACGTCAACCGGTATTGTTAAATTAAGAAACGCAGTTTATCGCTTTGATGAGAAGCCGCTGGACGAAAACTGCTTGTGCTATACCTGTAAAACTTTTTCTAGGGCCTACCTGCACCACCTTCAACGTATTGACGAAATGCTTGGCGCGCATCTCAATACTGTACACAATTTACATTTTTATCAGAGCCTTATGAAAGGGTTGCGGTTAGCCATTGAGTCCGGTCGCCTTAAAGATCATATTAATACATTAGATTTTTTGGTTGGTTAACGACCCTTTGCGTCGCGAAAATAGCGTGCTGCTGTTAGAATAGCGCGGTTATTTGGATATCAGGTGGCATTCATGAAATTTGGCATCAATGTCATCTTTAGAATGAAGGAGAAAGAGTATGTTTGTATCAACAGCATTTGCCCAAACCTCAGGTGGTTCGGCCGGAGGAATGGATATTATGGGGATGTTGCCTCTAGTCCTCTTATTTGTACTTTTGTATTTTTTGATGATCCGTCCTCAGGCTAAAAAGCAAAAAGAGCATAAAAGGATGTTGGATGCCCTTGCGGAAGGGGATGAAGTTGTAGCTGGTGGTGGTGTCTTAGGTAAGGTTACCTATGTCGGAGACCAGTTTGTAAAGCTTGAGATTACCTCAGGTACTGAAATTGTCATTCAGAAACCGGCTGTTCAAACGGTATTGCCTAAAGGTACTTTGAAATCGGCGACTAACTAATCATCTATTATTGTTTTTGATGTTAAGACAATTGATAAAGAAATAGCAGAATTATGAATAGATATCCTCTTTGGAAATACCTAATCATTGGTGTGGCTGTGCTTGTCGGTATTGTTTATACAATTCCAAATTTTTTCGGCGAATCGCCCGCTATACAAGTCTCCCCTTTACGGTCTGGGGTAAAAGTTGACTTGCAGCTGCTGCAAAAGATTGACGATCTCCTCTCTGAGACAGGTATCTTTGCTCAAGCGTCTTATCTAGATAAAAATGGTGTGAAAGTCCGTTTTGAAGATACCGATGCGCAGTTAAAGGCTAAGGATACGATTCAAAGTAATTTGGGTAAGGAATATGTTGTTGCTTTAAATCTGCTACCTAATGCCCCATTATGGTTCAACTCTCTTAATGCTCTCCCTATGTATCTCGGGCTCGATCTAAGGGGAGGGGTACATTTTTTACTTCAAGTTGATATGCCTTCCTCATTACAAAAAGCGAGAGAGAGCTACTTGCAGGACCTGCGTCAAGTGATGCGGTCAGAAAATATTCGATACTCAAGGATTTCTGCAGGTAAGACATCAATTGACATAGAGTTTAGGGACCAATCACTCAGAGATAAGGCGATTGTAACGCTCGAAATTAAAGCATCTGACTTAGCTTATTCGTTAGAGGAACGATCCAATATTGCGGTTATCGTAGCTCAAATTAAGCCAGAGGTTGAAAAGCGAATTCAAGAGTTTGCGTTACAGCAAAATATCACCACCTTAAGAAATCGTGTAAATGAGCTTGGCGTTGCGGAGCCGATTGTTCAACAATCGGGAGTGGATCGTGTGGTTGTCCAATTACCAGGAGTGCAGGATACAGCGAAGGCTAAGGATATCTTAGGTCGCACTGCCACACTCGAAGTACGGTTGGTTGATGAGGATAAAATGGATCCAGCAAGCTTGCAGGCGGCGCAAGAAGGACTGGTTCCGGCGGGTGATGATTTGATCTTTGATCGGGAAGGGACACCATATTTACTGAAGAAAGAAGTTATTTTGACGGGCGATAGAATCTCTGATGCACAACCTGGGTTTGATAATACGACATCAGAGCCAGCCGTTCATTTGAGTTTAGACGGCAGAGGATCCTCGATTTTTCAGATGACTACCCGAGAAAATGTCGGGCGACGTATTGCGATGGTTTTAGTAGAGAAAGGTAGTACCGAGGTTGTAACAGCACCTGTAGTGCGCGCAGAGATTCCAGGTGGCCGTGTTCAAATTAGCGGGAGTATGACGACAACTGAGGCACACGATACAGCGTTATTATTAAGGGCAGGAGCTTTGGCCGCTCCCATGGAAATTATTGAAGAGCGTACGGTTGGTCCTAGCCTTGGTGCCGATAATATCGAGCGAGGATTCAAGTCAACCTGGATTGGATTTGCTATGTTAGCTATATTTATTGGCTTTTATTATGCTGTCTTTGGTGTTATCTCGGTTTTTGCGTTAATCGTCAATATTATTCTTTTGGTATCACTTTTATCGATGTTGCAAGCGACATTGACGTTGCCGGGCATCGCCGCGGTCGCGCTGACCTTAGGTATGGCCATTGATGCAAATGTGCTCATCAATGAGCGTATTAGAGAAGAAATTAGGAATGGGACCACCCCACAGGCTGCAATAACCGCAGGTTATGAGCGGGCTTGGGGCACTATTTTAGATTCGAACATTACGACGCTTATTGCCGGCATTGCACTATTCTTTTTCGGTACTGGGCCGATTCGAGGTTTTGCCGTTGTACATTGCATTGGTATATTGACGTCGATGTTTAGTGCCGTTTTTGTATCGAGGGGTATCGTTAATTTCATTTATGGCCGCAAGAAGCGCATTGAAAGTCTTGCGATCGGGGATTCTGATTGGTACAAGAAAACGAGTTAGTGTCACGTTCAAAAAAGTAACTCAGATTAGGGAAAGCTGTCATGGAGTTTTTTAAAATTCGTCAAGATATTCCGTTTATGCGTCATGCGTTGGCGTTTAACGTGATCTCCATTGCTATGTTCGTGGTTGCAGTTGTCGCGCTTGCCGTTAAGGGGTTGAACCTAGGGGTTGAATTTACGGGAGGGACAGTCATGGAAGTAGGCTATTCTCAGTCCGCAAATTTAACTCAAATTCGTAACACCCTGCAGTCCGGTGGAATGAACGAGCCCATGGTCCAGAGTTTTGGAGACTCAAGGACCGTGTTGATTCGATTACCGACAAAACCAGAGTTATCTGGATCGAAGTTATCCGATCAGGTTTTCACAATGCTCAAAGCAGATGATGAGCAACTAGAGCTTCGGCGTGTAGATTATGTCGGGTCTCAAGTGGGTGAGGAGTTGGTTGTAGATGGTGCGTTGGCGATATTGTTTGTCTCTTTAGGTATTGTGGCTTATTTAGCGTTTCGCTTTGAGTGGAAGTTCGGGGTGGCCGCAATTCTGGCCAACCTACATGACATAGTTATTATTCTAGGATTTTTTGCTTTGTTTCAATGGGAGTTTTCTCTTCCAGTTTTAGCCGCTGTATTGGCGATTTTAGGGTACTCCATAAATGAGTCCGTGGTCGTGTTTGACCGAATTCGTGAAAACTTTAGGAAGATGAGGAAAGCAACTGTTCCAGAGGTCATTAACAACGCAATCACACGTACGATGTCGCGAACTGTTATAACGCATGGTAGCACCCAATTAATGGTTCTTTCGATTTTAATTTTTGGTGGTGAAACGCTTCACTACTTCGCATTAGCGCTGACAATTGGTATTTTGTTTGGAATTTATTCCTCCATTTTTGTGGCAAGCTCACTCGTCCTATGGTTGGGTATTAGTCGAGAAGACTTAATTAAGCCTGAGGTAGTGAAAGAGGAAGCAGTCGTCTAGGTAACTTAATGCGCATACTTTGGTGTCTGCAATGGTGTACTTCTTGCCGATTTGTATCTTGATGCACCAAATCAGGACAGGTAAGAGTGGAATTCATTAGAGATATTTATTCGATGGTTGTGCACCTTGATGCCCATCTCGCAGCGGCAATTGCAACGTTTGGCAAGGGAACCTATCTTTTTCTTTTTTTGATCATTTTCTGCGAAACTGGTCTGGTCTTGACTCCTTTTTTGCCAGGAGATTCTTTGCTGTTCTTAATTGGGGCGTTCGTTGCTAAGGGCGACTTCAGTTTTATTCTGATCACTAGCACATTAATTGCTGCTGCCATTTTGGGAGATGCATTGAATTATTATCTTGGTAGTCTTTTTGGTCGAAGAGTGTTGATGACTGGAAAAATTGGATTTCTTAAGCAAAAGTATCTAGATCGCACTCAGGATTTTTTTGAGAAATATGGGGCAAAAACTATAATCATCGCTCGATTTGTACCGATTATCAGGACCTATGCGCCTTTTGCGGCTGGTATTGCTCGCTACCCGTACACGCAATTTTTAATGTTCAACGTGATCGGGGCCTTTCTTTGGGTATTCTCTTTGGTAGGTATTGGCTTCTACTTAGGAGACTTGCCGTTCGTAAAAAATAACCTAACAGCTGTTATTTTCTTGATTATTCTTGTGTCTATCGCTCCAGCCCTTGTTGAGGTGATTAAGGCGCGACTAAGAAGAGAGCCGCCGAGTAGCTAATTATTTCTTGATGCTTTGAGCTAGTTTTTGAGCAATTCCCGTGTAAGACTGAGGCGTTAGATCAAGAAGACGTTTTTTTGCGTCATCCGGAATGGTTAAACTTTTAATAAATTTGTGCAAGTCTGGTTTAGTGATGCCACCTTGACCTCGTGTTAAGTCTTTAAGCTGTTCATAGGCATTTTCTATGCCATATTTCTTCATCACAGTTTGAACGGGCTCGGCGAGAACGTCCCAGCATTGGTCGAGATCTTTGTTAAGTTTATCTAAATTGATGTCTATTTTTAATAGGCCCTTGAGGCATGAATCATAGGCAAGAAGTCCGTAACCTAACCCTACACCCATGTTGCGCAGCACAGTCGAGTCGGTAAGGTCTCTCTGCCATCTTGAAATAGGTAATTTGCGACTGAGGTGCTCTAGTACCGCATTTGATAAACCTAGATTTCCTTCAGAGTTTTCAAAGTCAATAGGATTTACTTTATGCGGCATTGTTGAAGAGCCGACTTCCCCTGATTTGACTTTTTGTTTGAAATAACCAATTGAAATATAGCCCCATAAATCACGGTTTAGATCAATCAGTATCGTATTAATGCGCATGAGGCAATCAAATAATTCTGCAATTCCGTCGTGAGGCTCGATCTGGGTGGTATATGGGATCGGTTCTAAGCCCAAGCCATTAATAACTTTTTGTGAATGCGCTTCCCAGTCGTAGTCTGGATAGGCGCTGAGGTGGGCATTGAAGTTCCCAACTGCGCCATTCATTTTTCCCTGCAGTGTCATTTGGGCCAAAGACCTCATTTGACGCTCTAGACGGTAGACTATATTTGCTATTTCTTTGCCTGCTGTTGTAGGACTGGCCGGCTGCCCATGTGTTCTGGAGAGCATGGGTACCTTAGCGTATTTCACGCTCAAGTCGGCGAGTGTCGAAATTATTGTTGTTATCTTGGGTATTAGCACCTTATCTCTAGCGCCTTTTAGCATCAAGGCGTAGGCTAAATTATTGATATCCTCTGAAGTGCAGGCGAAATGAATGAAAGGGGTGATAGGTGCAATATCCTCCTCTGTTTTCAGAGTCTGACGTAACCAGTATTCGACCGCTTTAACATCGTGATTGGTGGTTTGCTCAATTGTTTTAACTGCCAACGCATCATCTACTGAGAAGTTTTGAGCGAGTGTATTAAGTTTGTTGATCGAGCTTTGTGGAATGGTCTGAATCTCTTTCAGATCTTTTGACTCTGATAGGGATTTAAGCCATTCGATTTCCACTATTACCCGATATTTAATTAGGGCATATTCGCTGAAAAATTGAGCTAGAGGTTGTATTTTAGGCTGATAGCGACCATCAATCGGACTAATTGCGGTGAGGGCTGATGAGTGTGCAGTCATGGCTCAATTAAACAGGAGTTTATGGTTAGGTAGTCCGTAATTTTAGCACGGCGCAATTCTCGGTATTACTGGATTTGGTGCGTGATTTGATTCTAAAGATCAGGGTTTTGAATATTAGAGTCTGAGATAACGCCTCCACCTAGGCACACGTTTGACTCGTACACGACTAGAGACTGTCCTGGAGTAACGGCCCATTGAGGTTCGGCAAATTGAACGTGACACATCGACTCAGTGACTTCGTTGATGGTGCATGCGGCATCTTTTTGGCGATACCTGGATTTGGCACCAAAGACCCATTGGGTTGATGGTATATTTCCGGAAATCCAATGGAGATTTTGCGCATAAATATCTGAATTCTGTAGCATTGAATGATCATGCCCTTGCACCACAATGAGCGTATTGTCCGCCATATCTTTCTGTGCGACATACCAAGGTAGTCCATCGCCGCCAATTCCAAGTCCTTGTCGTTGCCCAATCGTGTGAAACATTAGTCCCTCATGTGTCCCGACAATTTGGCCGTCTGGAGTTACGATGTTTCCGGGTTTATCTGGCAAATAACGCCCTAAAAAATCTTTAAATCGACGCTCTCCAATGAAGCAGATGCCAGTTGAGTCTTTTTTGTTATGATTCGCCAAACCTAGGCGTTTCGCAATTGCTCTAACCTCTCTTTTATAAATGTTACCCAGAGGAAATAACGTTTTAGACAGCTGGTCTTGATTGAGTCTGTATAAAAAATAACTTTGATCTTTCGTACCGTCTTCAGCTTTTAGTAGCTCAAAAAGCCCGTTACGCTCTCGCAGTTGCGCGTAATGCCCAGTAGCTATTTTGTCTGCACCAAGTTGTATGGCATGCTCTAAGAATGCTTTAAATTTTATTTCCGAATTGCAGAAAACGTCAGGGTTAGGTGTTCTGCCACACGCATATTCGTCTAGGAACTGACTAAATACACGGTCTCGATACTCCTTAGAAAAATTAACGGTTTTGATATCAATACCTAGTATTTCTGCAACTGAAACTGCATCAATCAAATCTACTCTAGAGCTACAATAACTTTCATCATCATCGTCTTCCCAGTTTTTCATGAAGACTCCGGTGACCTCGTAGCCTTGCTCTTTGAGTAGCCAAGCAGCGATCGCGGAGTCAACTCCTCCAGAGAGACCAATAACAATTTTATTGTTCACAGCTTTATGTTCATCCTCAGAGTCGAATTACACTCAGTGGAAATAAGTACCCGTCTAAGTAGTCTGTGATACAGCTCAGCACAAGTGGGCTTCTGAGTTTATCTGCTGCATCCTTAATTTCCTCTAGGGTTAACCACACAGGTCGGATAATTCCAATATCTAAGGTTCTTTGAGGGAAAAATTCTCCCACATCGCCTGAGAACGAAATTCTGAGGTAGGTTAAATCGTTTGGTGTTTTTTTCCAAAGTCGTATTCCCGTAGTGAATTTCGGCTCAAAGCTGAATGCCGTTTCCTCTAGAACTTCTCGTTTGATTGCTTCAATGAGCGTCTCTCCAGCCTCTAAATGGCCTGCAGGCTGATTAAGTTTAACGCCCTCACTGGTATTTTCTTCTACAAGTAAGAATCGACCGTTTCGTTCCGCAATGGCAGCGACTGTAACGTTCGGTTTCCAGACCATGTCGTATTCTTTAATGAATTGTAGGTTGTGAAGTTGCTATCGAGTCTTCTATTTTATTCGTTAGCGACAAGTGTAGTTGAAAACAATCAATCCAACATTTACATTAATGTGAATTTAAGCACCATGTTTTACTATTTCTTCGTATGCTGGCAGCGTTAAGAATTCTACAAATTCATCATCAAGAGTGAGTTTTTCAAACATTTTGGCACCCTCGGGATATCGTCCATGCTGATAATTGGAGCCAAGCAGGTCTTTGATTTTTTCTAACTCCTCTGGAATTAGACTAATGAATAATTCTTTTGTGACTTTTCTGCCATCTTCTAAGACACCCAAAGGACTTCGGATCCAGTGCCATATTTGAGCTCGAGAGATTTCGGCGGTCGCGGCATCTTCCATTAGGTTAAAAATAGGAACGCATCCGGTGCCTGCAATCCAAGCTCCAATATATTGGATACCGATATTGATGTTAGCGCGTAAGCCAGCTTTAGTGATTGGTCCATTTGGTTTAAAATTAATGAGGTCGCTAGCCAATATACTTACATCAGCCCGTTGCTTACTGATTTGGTTTGGTGTTGTCATGACTTTGTCAAAGGCATCTTGTGCAACCTTAACGAGTCCTGGGTGCGCTACCCAGGTGCCATCATGACCATCGTTCACTTCTCTTTCTTTGTCTGTTCTGACTTTATCTATAGCTGCTTGGTTCGAAGCTGCATCATTTTTTATCGGAATCTGCGCAGCCATGCCACCCATTGCAAAAGTACCTCGTCTATGACACGTTTTAATTAGTAATAGTGAGTAAGCGCGCATGAACGGACTCGTCATTGTTACGAGATTACGGTCTGCAAGAATGAAGTTTTCTTGATTCCTAAATTTTTTGATACAGCTGAAAATGTAGTCCCATCTACCGCAGTTAAGTCCTGCTGAATGTTCCTTCAGCTCGTATAAGATTTCATCCATCTCAAATGAGGCCATAATCGTTTCAATTAAAACGGTTGCTTTTACACTCCCTTGAGGGATGCCAATCTCGTTTTGGCTGAAGACAAAGACGTCGTTCCACAGCCTAGCTTCGAGGTGTGACTCCATCTTTGGAAGATAAAAATAAATTCCAGAGTTTTGAGAAAGACGCTCTTTTGCGTTGTGAATAAAATACAGGCCAAAGTCAAATAACGATCCAGACATTGGGTCCCCATCAACCATCACGTGTGCCTCGGTTAGATGCCATCCGCGCGGCCTGATGAGCAGGGTGGCTGTTTCCTCATTAAGTGTATATGACTTGCCGCCTTCGCTATTAAAGCTGATGGTTTTGCGGACGGCATCCCGCATATTTATTTGACCTGATACTTGGTTATCCCAGGTCGGAGTGTTGGAGTCTTCAAAGTCTGCCATGTACACTTTGGCGCCGGCGTTTAAGGCATTGATTACCATCTTTCTGTCGGTCGGTCCGGTTATCTCTGTTCTTCGGTCTTGGAGGTCTTGAGGAACAGATGCTACGACCCAATCAGCTTCCCGAATGGCTTTGGTTTCCGGAAGAAAATCAGGTAATTTCCCGGTATCAAGTTCTTGTTGTCGAGTGACTCGGCGCTCAATCAGTTCTTTTCTTGTGCTGTTAAAGTTTCGATGCAATTTGGCTAGGAACTCAAGCGCTTCGGCGGTCAGTATCTCGGTATATTCGGATTTGTAGCCTCCAGATATCGTTACTCCGTTTGGACATGGGTATTGCTGGCGCATCATCGCTCTCCAATGTTAATTTTTGACGCGTAGCGTCGTAATTTCATATTATGAACTGTAGTTTTATTTTAAATAAAATTATACCCAATTCATAAAGAGATACTTGTATGGCTAAAATAAAAAACGGCAACCGAAGTTGCCGTTTTGTGATGCTCAGTCAGAGATCAAACTTTTAATTTAGCCCGCTTCTTTGATGTTTGAAGCTTGTTTGCCCTTGGGTCCTTGCGTTACCTCGAAGGCTACTTTTTGTCCTTCTTTGAGTGTTTTAAACCCATTCATTTCGATAGCTGAAAAGTGAGCGAAAAGATCTTCGCTGCCATCGTCAGGTGTGATGAACCCAAAACCCTTAGTGTCGTTGAACCATTTTACTGTACCAGTTGCCATACCTCTAATCCCCAATGCTTTTTAATAAAACAGCGATTAAGCTGCCAGACTTCGTTTGAATCCAGACCTCCCAAGCCTAATCCTTAATAATTAGACTTACATGCTAATGCCGGCGACGCGAATGCAAACTCCCCAATATCTTTTTAGGTGATTCCTGATGAGATGTCAAGCAACTTTCCGGGTCTTTTGGTGTCGAAAGATGTAAAACGTGATGCCATCCGGGAAAATGTTGCATTGCATCTATGGTATTTGCTAAGTTATAGCTTGAGTTCGAAACTTTTATGCTGAAGACGATAGGGGTTATACTTCTTAGATTAAAAATTTAAGGATTAGGTTGTGAGTAATCAGCAAGGTGACGCGCAGTTAGTAGCAGAAAAAACGAAGATTAAGCCCCCGAGGCTCTACAAGGTTATGCTAATGAATGATGATTACACGCCGATGGAATTTGTTGTTATGGTACTTCAGAAATTTTTTTCGATGACGGGCGAGCAGGCAACGCAAGTCATGCTCAAGGTGCATCGCGATGGCGTTGGGGTATGTGGCGTCTTTGTAAAGGATGTGGCAACAACAAAGGTGGAGCTCGTGGCTGGGTTTTCGCGTCAATATCAACACCCCCTACAATGCACGATGGAGGAAGTATGATCGCTCAGGAACTTGAAGTCAGTCTCCACATGGCATTTATGGAGGCTCGCCAAAAAAAACACGAATTTATTACCGTAGAGCATCTGTTACTTGCGATGCTTGATAATCCGTCGGCGTTAGAGGTTTTAAAAGCATGCGGAACAAACCTCGAAGAGCTGAAGAAATTACTCATAGATTTTATTGAAGAACATACGCCATTGATTGCCGATGAGCATTCAGAGACGCAGCCAACACTCGGGTTTCAACGCGTGATTCAGCGTGCCATTCTTCATGTTCAGTCCTCTGGTAAAAAAGAGGTCACAGGAGCTAATGTGCTGGTCGCTATATTCGGCGAGAAAGACTCTCATGCAGTTTACTTCTTGCATGAAAAAGGAGTAACCAGGCTTGATGTTGTTAATTTCATCGCTCATGGTATTGCTAAAGTAGGGGATTCGAATGCTGATGAAAAAAAAGATGGTGCGGACTCCGATGAATCAGAGAATCAGAATGGGAAGAAGGCAGAAAGCGCCTTGGCAAGTTATGCCGTTAATTTGAATGAGTTGGCTGTGAAGGGCAAAATCGATCCCTTGATTGGGCGTGATATGGAATTAGAGCGTGTTGTGCAAATTTTATGCCGCCGCCGTAAAAATAACCCGCTTTTAGTCGGTGAAGCAGGGGTAGGAAAAACAGCGATTGCGGAGGGTTTGGCGCGTCGTATTGTTGAGGGTGAAATACCTCAAATTTTGGAAAATTCTGAGGTTTTTTCGCTAGATATGGGCGCATTATTGGCAGGTACAAAATACCGAGGTGACTTCGAACAGCGGCTAAAGGCAGTGCTCAAGCAACTCGAAAAACAACCAAACTCAATTTTGTTTGTGGATGAAATACATACCATTATTGGCGCAGGTTCGGCCTCTGGCGGCACGCTTGACGCCTCAAATTTATTGAAACCAGCCCTGGCTTCTGGGCAGCTTCGTTGCATCGGAGCGACTACTTACAAAGAATACCGTGGTATTTTTGAGAAGGATCATGCATTGTCCAGGCGTTTCCAAAAAATTGATGTCGGAGAGCCATCGGTTACAGAGACTGTATCCATTCTAAGAGGTCTTAAATCTAGATTTGAAGAGCATCATCAGGTTCGGTATACAGTGACCGCGTTAACTGCTGCGGCTGAATTATCGGCGCGTTTCATTCACGATAGGCACCTCCCGGATAAGGCAATTGATGTGATAGACGAGGCGGGTGCTGCGCAGCGAATTGCTGTTGGCAAGAAGAAAAAGAAGGTGATCGGAAAGCTAGAGATAGAGGAAGTTATAGCTAAGATCGCGAGAGTTCCTTCACAGACTGTGTCGAATGATGATCGATCTAAGCTAAAGACTTTAGATCGAGATCTTAACGCGGTGGTGTTTGGTCAGGAACGTGCTATAGACGCATTATCCTCAGCAATCAAAATGGCTCGTAGTGGTTTGGGTAATCCCCGGAAACCTGTTGGTGCATTTTTATTCAGTGGGCCGACAGGTGTCGGTAAAACTGAAGTGGCGCGCCAGTTGGCGTATACGCTCGGTATTGATCTGGTCCGGTTTGATATGTCCGAATATATGGAGCGACATGCGGTATCTCGATTGATCGGTGCTCCACCGGGGTATGTTGGATTTGATCAGGGCGGGTTGCTGACGGAGGCTCTAGTTAAACAGCCGCATTGTGTGTTGCTTTTGGATGAGATTGAAAAAGCACATCCTGATATATTTAATATCCTGCTGCAAGTCATGGATCATGGGACGCTGACAGATAATAACGGTCGTCAAGCCGACTTCCGTAATGCGATCATCATCATGACGACCAATGCTGGATCCTCTGAACTATCGAAGAATACGATGGGTTTCACTGAAGCGGTATCCGCTGGAGACGAGCTTGCTGAAATAAAACGGCAGTTTACGCCTGAGTTTAGAAATCGATTAGATTCCATTGTCTCTTTCGCGCCATTGTCGCAGGAGATTATCTTAAAGGTCGTAGATAAATTCCTAATGGAGTTAGAGCATCAATTGCAGGAGAAAAAGGTTGACGCGACATTCAGTTCAAAGTTACGCGAGTATCTTGGTCGGAAAGGTTTCGATCCTTTGATGGGTGCTCGGCCTATGGCTAGACTTATACAAGATACGATTCGTCGTGCTCTAGCAGATGAATTGCTGTTTGGTAAGTTGTCATCAGGAGGTGACGTAGAGATAGATCTGGATGATAATGAGGAAATACTGATTCAAATCGCAAGTGAAAAATCTGATCAGACGGTTACAGCTTAGTGGATGAACGCTTTACTGTTTAATCGGTAGCAATTGGCCGAGAAGGGTCTGATATCCATTCACTCCAAGAGCCAGGGTAGACCTTTGAGTTTTCAAGTCCAGCCACCTCCATCGCGAGCAGATTATGGCAGGCTGTTACACCTGATCCGCACTGATGAATGATGGTTTTTTCCGAGACATTTCCCATTATTCCTTCAAAGATTTTTTTTAGGTCTTTTGCGTCGAGAAACTTACCCGTACTGTTAAGGTTATCTTTGAAGAATCGATTTATAGCTCCTGGGATATGTCCGCCAATAGGGTCAATACTTTCATTTTGGCCATGGAATCTATCATTTGATCGTGCATCAATGATTAATGTTTGTTCGTCATCTAGGTGTTGCAATATGAAATCAGCGTCAACAAAGATATCCCTAACTTTTGGTTCAAAGGCCTTCCTATCATTTAGTTTAGGGGTATCTAATACTAAATCGCCTCCTTGGTTAATCCACGCTTGCAGGCCTCCATTGAGCACCGCGACGGCATCATGACCCAGCCATTTGAGTAAACACCATAGTCTTGAGGCATACGCGCCTCCCGCATCATCGTATGCGATGACCTGGGTGTGCTGGGTGACGCCGCATACACTTAGCCAATTGGTGAATGCTGAGATTTCGGGAAGAGGGTGGCGGCCATTTTTGCCGTTTGGTTTCTGGGAGAGAACGTCATCCATGGATGCAAATAGAGCATTTGGAAGATGACCTTCTTTATAACTCTTTATTCCATATTCTGAGTTGATCAGTTCATGGCGGCAGTCGAAAACCAGTGTACTTGGTTGGTTGATGATGGATTGCAGCTTGTCGGATTCAATCAGGGTGGTATACATATATGAATAGTGTTTTAAGTTATGCAACGTAAATAAGAGTTTATATTCAGAAGCACTGGATAAACTATGATGCCCAGCGCATGAGATAATAAACAACTAAATTAAGCCTAATCCCATATATTATGACAAAAGCTAAAGAAAAGTTAACCTTTGAGGGTGCGCTTACTGAACTTGAGTTGATCGTTGAGAAGATGGAGGGTGAAGATACAACTTTAGAAAATTCACTTTCTTTTTATAAACGAGGAATTGAATTGTTACAGTTTTGTCAAAGAGAACTAGAAGGAGCCCAACGAGAGGTGACTGTGCTTGAGGCGGGCATATTAAAAAAATTTGAAGGTATTGATGAGTCTTAGCCTCTTTGAGCAATGGAGGCAGGATGTTGTGGCTCAGTTAGAACGGAGTTTTGACCAGTGTTTGCCACGCAGTGACCATGTCCCAACTGTGTTGCATGAGGCGATGCATTATGCGGTTAAAAGCCCTGGAAAACGTATCCGTAGTTTGATTGTATGTGCTTCTGCAGATTTATTTGGGAGTGATATCGAGCGTGCAATATACAGTGCTGTCGCCCTTGAGCTTATTCACACTTACTCACTTGTCCATGACGATTTGCCGTGTATGGATAACGATGATCTCAGGCGGGGACAGCCGACAGTGCACATTGCGTTTGATGAGGCAACTGCAATGCTTGTAGGTGATGCCCTGCAACCATTAGCCTTTAATGTGCTCTCTACTCAACAGACAACCATCAGTCACGAGATTCGATTGCAACAAATTCATTTATTGTCTGAGGCAGCTGGCTCGCAAGGCATGGTCGGCGGTCAGGCGATTGATCTAGCCCAGGTTGGCTTGAAGATGACCCAGGCAGAATTGGAGTTGATGCACTCTAAAAAAACTGGAGCTCTATTTTTAGCCAGTGCTCAGATAGGTGCCTTATGTGGGTTAGAGTATGAGGAGTCGTATCAAGAGCCTCTATGCAGGTGCGCCCGTCATTTAGGATTGGGTTTTCAAGTTACTGATGACATACTCGATGTGAGTTCGCCTTCAGAAGTTTTAGGAAAGTCTTTTGGGAAAGATCTGAGGGATAAAAAACCTACCTATGTAACTTCCTTTGGATTGAATCGTGCTAAAGAGTTAGCGCGTGAACTTGCAGAACGTACAGAGGAGAGTTTGATGTGCCTTCCACGGAGTGGGGGGTACTTGAGCGATATTGCTAAACTCGTTTTTAATCGGGTGTATTAGAAAGATTATCGGTTGATATGTACCAACTACTTAATACGATTAATACTCCTCAGGACGTGAGAGCGCTTCATAAAAAACAGTTGATTCAGCTCGCCGTTGAGTTGAGAGATTTCATTATTGAAAGCGTATCAAAGACTGGCGGTCATCTTGCGTCTAATTTAGGAACGGTGGAATTAACTGTTGCGCTGCATTATATTTTTGATACGCCTAAGGATAAATTAGTTTGGGATGTAGGGCACCAAACTTATGCACACAAGATTCTAACTGGTCGCCGTGACCAGATGGGCACGCTCAGAAAATTTGGTGGCATTGCTGGATTCCCGAGCCGAGAAGAAAGTGAATATGATAGTTTTGGTACAGCGCACTCTAGCACCTCGATCAGTGCGGCGCTAGGAATGGCGGTGAGTGCGCAATTGAGAGGGGATGAGAATAGAGTCGTCGCAATTATCGGAGACGGGGCCATGTCCGCAGGTATGGCGTTTGAGGCACTGAATAACGCTGGTGCTATGGATGCAAATATTCTCGTTGTTCTAAATGACAACGATATGTCAATTTCAGAGAATGTTGGGGCGCTTAACAATTACCTCGCTAGACTTTTGTCTGGTCGGTTTTATTCTGCCGCCTGGAAGGCTGGAGAGACAGTATTTAAAAAACTTCCTCCTGTTATCGAGCTCGCGCGACGTGCTGAGGAACATGTTAAGGGCATGGTCATGCCTGGGACTCTATTCGAAGAGTTCGGGTTTAATTATATTGGCCCAATTGATGGACACGACTTAGATGTTCTATGTGCGACATTACGTAATTTGCGAAAGCTTGAAGGACCTCAATTTCTTCATGTTGTCACGACGAAGGGTAAGGGTTATCAGCGTGCTGAAGAAGACGCCATTCTCTACCACGGTGTGGGCAAGTTTGATCCTCCAGAAGGCATTCAAAAAAAATCAAGTCAGAATCAAACCTATACCCAAGTATTTGGTCAATGGCTTTGTGATATGGCAGCGAAGGACGACCGACTGATTGGCATTACGCCAGCAATGAGGGAAGGATCTGGTTTGGTAGAGTTCTCGCAACAGTATCCAGACCGCTATTTTGATGTGGGCATTGCCGAACAACATGCAGTTACATTTGCAGCAGGTTTGGCGACCGAAGGCTTTAAGCCGGTGTTGGCGATATATTCGACATTTTTACAAAGAGCTTATGATCAGTTGATTCATGATGTGTGCATACAAAATCTTGATGTAACTTTTGCGTTAGATCGAAGTGGGTTGGTGGGTGCTGATGGACCAACCCACCACGGTGCATTTGATTTGGCTTATCTTCGTTGTGTTCCTAACGTTGTGATCATGACGCCGAGTGATGCAACGCAATGTGCGCATATGCTGAATTTAGCTTATGAACACCCTGGGCCAGCGGTAGTCAGATATCCAAGAGGGGATGCTCTGGTTGCTACACATGATGTTTGCCGCACGGTTCATATGGGTAAGGCGGAGCTAATCAAAGAGGGAAATTCTGGAGTCGCCATTCTTGTTTTTGGACCACTCCTTAAAACCACGCTTTTTGCTGCAGATAAATTGAACGCAACTGTTGTGGATATGAGATTTGTGAAACCTTTAGATGTCGATATGGTCCAACGGATAGCAGAAAAACATTTGCTCATCGTGACCGTAGAAGATGGTGTTTCCATGGGTGGTGGCGGTTCCGCAGTGGGTGAGGTTTTAGAGAAGAAAGATTTAAGGTTCTTACGGATTGGATTACCAGACAAATTCGTGACGCATGGGGACACGGCTTTACTGCTTAAGGAGTGTGGTTTAGACGAGAGGGGTATCTTTGACCAAATTAATGCATATATGGGATGAGTTGATCTCAATAGGTATTAATTCTGATTAAGGTATAATCAACGTGATCTTTTAAAGAAAGTATTAATAATGAATTCACCAACAGATTTAAGTATTCCTGACGTACAAAATGCCATTGATGGGAGACACTTGGCTATTGATAAAGTGGGTATCAAGGCTATGCGTCATCCCATCAAAGTGGCGGACAAGTCAGAGGGGATCCAGCACACCATCGCGATGTTTAATATGTATGTCGAGCTCCCACACAATTTTAAAGGGACCCATATGTCCCGTTTTGTTGAGATTCTCAACGAGCAAGAACGCGAAATATCTGTTGAGTCGTTTGAAGTCATTCTACGAACGATGTTAGATCGATTGGAGTCGGATTCCGGGTATATCGAAATGACGTTCCCGTATTTCCTTCAAAAATCCGCACCCGTATCAAAAGTAAAAAGCCTGTCTGATTACGAAGTGACATTTAAGGGGCAGATTACTAAGGGAGATTACAAGTTAGAGATGAAAGTGGTTGTTCCTGTGACCAGTCTGTGCCCTTGTTCAAAACAGATTTCAGACTATGGCGCCCATAATCAGCGCTCTCACGTCACTATTTCTGCTACGACTAATGCGCATGTTTGGATTGAGGAGTTGATCGCGGTGGCTGAAGAGCAGGCATCCTGTGAACTGTTTGGTCTTTTGAAAAGACCAGATGAAAAGTATGTTACTGAGAAAGCTTACGACAATCCAAAGTTTGTTGAAGATATGGTGCGAGATGTAGCGACCGCGCTGAATGGAATCGACCGAATAGATACATATGTCGTCGAATCAGAAAATTTTGAGTCGATTCATAATCACTCTGCATATGCGATGATTGTGAAAAGCTAGGTGGTCAATCTCTAAAGTTTTTATATTGAAGAGGTACGTCTTTAATTTCGTTTTTAAGTAACGAAATTACTTCTTGAAGCGTATCTCTCTTCGCCCCAGAGAATCGGATAACATCTCCCTGAATTGAGCCTTGGGCTTTCAGTTTATTATCCTTAACTACCTTAATAATTTTTTTCCCTAATTCCTTGTCAATACCGGATAGAACCGTCACAATTTGTTTTACTTTATCGCCACTTATTTTTTCTAATCCTTGCTTGGTTAGGCTTCGAATGTCAATTTCTCTTTTAGTCATCTTTCCCATCATCAAATCATAGACCTGACTCATTTTGAATTCATCGTCAGCAAAAACCGTGATTTCTTGATTTTCGGATAGTTCTATCCGCGCGTCAGAGCCTTTGAAATCAAAACGATTGCTTATTTCCTTGTTGGATTGGTCAATCGCATTTCTCAATTCAACCTTATTAACCTCCGTGACTACATCAAATGATGGCATAAGTGATCCTAACTTAATTAATTTGCTTTATTTGACGGGAATCTAAGGGAAGTCCAGTTCCATCATCAAATTCGGATGCGGCTTCTATACTTTTCCTGGCAATCGTTTCCGCGCTGATGTCCGGGATGTCGTACATGGCCCACATAGCCCCCAATGCGTAATCACTGCCACTGCCATAAGAATAGAAGCGACTGAATTCTTGAACCGTGCGGTGTCCCGATACTCCAAAAATCCCAAATGGGTTTGCAATTAGCACATCCATTCTGGATGATTCAACCGCATCTTCCTTATCTTCCTCAGGCATCAAGAAATATTTTTCTTTTAGTTTTAAGTGTAATAAGTTCCACGTGCTAAAGATTTCTTCCGTAGATCGAAGTGCGATCTCGTGAGGTGCCTCATAAAAATATTCTCTCAAGATTAATTTAAAGGTTGCATTACCTGTGATAGCAATAAGGTTATCTCCTACCTGAATAATTTTTCCTGAGTTATGAATGTATTTCGCACTTTCTTTACCCGAGCCCCACTTAGTAAGAGTGTCGGCTGCTATGGCTATTTCGCCATTTTTTTTGACTACAGCAATCGTGGTCATTTTTTATTTTTGTTCAATTTTGAATTTTGTTTGGCGCCTATTCTTAGCCTCAGCGCGTTAAGTTTGATAAATCCTGTTGCATCTGCCTGGTTATAGGCACCTTTGTCGTCTTCAAAACTCGCAATACGCTCATCGAACAGCGAGTTTCGTGGGGATTTTCGCCCTAAAACTTGGACATTTCCTTTATAGAGCTTTAATTCTACTGACCCGTTAACCGGTAGTTGAGATTCATCAATTAGACTTTGAATCAGGAGCCTTTCCGGACTGAACCAGTATCCGTTATAGATTAGTCTGGCGTAGCGGGGCATGAGGTCGTCCTTCAGCGCTAACACTTCTCGGTCAAGCGTTATGGATTCAATAGCCCGGTGAGCCTTCAACATGATGGTACCCCCGGGAGTCTCGTAGCACCCCCTAGACTTCATGCCGACATAGCGATTCTCCACTAAATCTAGTCTGCCGATCCCATGTTTACCGCCTAGTCTATTGAGTTCTCCTAGAACGTTAGCGGGCGATAATTTTTTCCCGTTTATGGCTACGATATCGCCATTTTTGTAAATTAATTGAATATTTTCAGCACGATTGGGCGAATTTTCAGGAGAGACTGTCATCCGCCACATACTCTCTTCTGGAGCGACATTCGGATCTTCAAGAACCCCACCCTCATAAGAGACGTGAAGTAGATTTGCATCCATTGAGTAGGGAGCAACTCCTTTTTTCTTCTTAAAGTCGACTGGGATCCTCTGTTTTTCGGCATAAGCAATGAGCTTTTCTCGAGATAACAAATCCCATTCCCTCCAGGGTGCGATTACTTTGACGCCTGGCATGAGCGCATAGGCACCCAATTCGAACCTAACCTGATCATTCCCTTTTCCAGTAGCGCCATGAGAAATGGCATCTGCTCCAGTTTTTTTGGCAATTTCGATTAGTCTTTTAGCAATTAAAGGCCTCGCTATCGAGGTACCAAGAAGATATTCACCCTCGTATACTGTGTTTGCTCGGAACATGGGGAATACATATTCACGCACAAATTCTTCTTTTAAATCCTCTATGAAAATCTGTTTGACGCCCGCAGCCTTTGCTTTTTTACGGGCGGACTCAACCTCTTCTTTTTGGCCAAGGTCCGCGGTGAATGTAACAACTTCACAATCGTATGTTTCTTGTAGCCATTTCAGAATGACTGATGTGTCCAAACCGCCCGAGTAGGCTAAAACAACTTTTTCAACTTTATGCATATGTTCTTTTTGTTCAACAATAAGTTAAATTCGTCTGCCATCCGGCTCACTCACAGGTTCTCCATTACGCCATTGGCCTTCGAATATTTCTCCGTCAGGCGTTCTAAGCTGACCCCAGCCATGAGCGCGACCATTTAGCCATTCGCCATCATACGCACTTCCATCCGGATTCAATTGCGCGCCTATCCCATGCTGTCGGCTGCGGACCCAGGTCCCATCGTATTGAGTACCATCGTGGGAGGTATACACACCTTGACCATCGGCCCATCCGTCAACAATACTGCCCACATAGTGTTCCTTGAGTTGTTCATTAATGAACCATTTAAGTGTACCTGAACCATTGGCAAACCCATTGGTGCAATTTCCGTCCCATCTGATTGATTCACCCTCTTGAGGCATGGGGTTATACACTTTGCATCCATTTTCGTCTGCAATGATCCCCATATCAGGGTCATTAGCATAAGCGGAAAAAGCACCGAAAGTAAGTATTACGATACCAATAAAGAATTTGAGCATATTGAATTTTTCCTTTTGATAAATTGCAGAAATTACGAAATTTCAAGTTGTACAATACATCAGTCGTGGGGCTTGTTGAAAGCTCCAACGGGCGTCAATTGATGTTCTCAACCTACGACTATCCCGAGCAGTAAAAATTCCATGAGTGCCTTCTGGACATGCAGACGATTTTCCGCTTCATCCCATACGACGCTTTGGGCCCCATCGATTACTTCTGCAGATACTTCCTCCCCCCTGTGGGCAGGTAAACAATGCATGAAAATGGCATCTTTGGATGCTTGTGCCATTAATGAGCTGTTAACTTGCCAGCCTTGAAACGCCTGTTTCCTAAGTTTTGTTTCTTCTTCAAAGCCCATACTAGCCCATACATCAGTAGTTACTAAGTCAGCTTGATGAACGGCGGCCCCAGGGTCTGTAAAAAATTTGACATGCTGAAAATGACTTAAGTCTTTTGGCTCGTATCCTGGTGGTGAGGAGATATGTAGCTGAAAGTCAAGTATTTCAGCGGCTTCAATCCAGGTGTTACACATGTTATTCGCATCTCCAATCCAAGTTACTGTTGAGCCCTTTATTGAGCCGTTTTTCTCGATAAATGTAAAAATATCTGCAACGACTTGGCAGGGATGATGTTGGTCGGTTAAACCGTTGATGACAGGAACGGTGCTGTGCTGTGCAAATGTTTGAATCAGCTCTTGTTCAAATGTACGGATCATCACTAGGTCGCACATTCTAGAAATGACTCGGGCTGAATCAGCAACTGGCTCACCCCTTCCCAGTTGTGAATCTTTGGTATTCAGATAGACGGAGCTTCCCCCCAGTTGACTCATACCAAGTTCGAAAGATAGATGTGTTCTGGTGCTGCTTTTCTCGAAGATCATGACCAAAGTTCTGTCTCGAAGGGTCGTGCGTTGCTCGAATGCTTTGTATTTTTTCTTGATATCCCTGGTTAAGTTAAACAGGTATTCGAGTTCATCTTGGTTGAAATCGCTGAACTTCAGGAAATGTTTGAGATCTTTCATTTCGATTCGTTAAGGAATTGTGTAATTACTGAAGAGAGTGTAGATACTAGAAGTTTAATTTGCTCATCGTCAAGGATCAAAGGTGGCAACAGTCGAATGACTTTATCAGCGGTCACGTTGATCAGTATTCCTGCCTCAAGCGCTAGGTCAGTGATAGGTGTACATGCTCGGTCTAGTTCAATTCCAATCATGAGGCCTTTATTTCGGATTTCGATAACTGAGGTTACACCTTTAAGATTGTTTGCTAGACCGTTAGTAATGGCGTCGCCAATATATGTTGCACGATCAACTAAGCCATCTAATTCGATGGCTTCTATAGTCGCCATAGCGGCTCGACTGACAAGTGGGTTTCCCCCAAAAGTCGAACCGTGAGTGCCTGGTGTTAATGTCTCTGCGGCTTTCCCGCGTGCTAGACATGCGCCGATAGGAATGCCATTACCCAAACCTTTGGCTAGTGTCATTACATCGGGAATGATCGCGTTATGTTGGTGAGCAAACCAAGCACCTGTTCTTCCCATGCCGGTTTGGACTTCATCGACCATCATGAGCCAATCAGCTTCGTCAGCTATTAGTCTTAGCTCATTTAAGTATTGGGGGGAGGGGATCTGAATACCACCTTCTCCTTGAATGGGTTCTACGAAAATAGCGACCACGTTTTCATTGTTGAGTGCAACTTGACGTATTGTTTCAACGTCTCCAAATGGTACTCTTGCGAAGCCCGATAAAAGAGGTTCAAAGCCAGCTTGAACCTTACGATTTCCCGTCGCAGAAAGTGTAGCCATTGTTCTGCCATGGAACGATTGTTCGGTGACAATAATGACTGGTTTTTCCACTCCTTTTTGGTGCCCATACAGTCTGGCGAGCTTGATGGCCGTTTCATTTGCTTCAGCGCCAGAATTCGAGAAAAACACAGTCTCCATCTTGGAGAGTTCGCATAGTTTAACTGCTAGCACTTCTTGCTCAGGTATCTGATAGAGGTTCGAGCAGTGAATTAAGGTGCTTGCTTGATCTTGGATCGCTTTTGTGACCCTTGGGTGATTGTGGCCTAATCCTGTCACTGCGATTCCACAGAGCGCGTCAAGATAACGCTTTCCTGAGGTGTCAAAAAGCCAAGCACCGTTTCCATGAGTAAATGCGACTGATTTTCTCCCATACGTTTTCATTACATGGCGCATAGTTATTCCTTAGTCCGCTCCCTATATTTTTTGCCAAATGTTGCTTTTTCTCTATATTTCTTTAAGTAGCATACCCTCAAATGAAAAACCCGCAGGACCAGCTGCGGGTTTTTAAAAACATCCAGCGGTTCAGTCGTTAGCCCATTGTTTTAATTGCACGAGAAAGTTTACTCTTATGCCGTGCCGCTGAATTTTTATGAATAATCTTTTTGTCCGCAATTGAGTCGATTCTACTTTGCGCATTTGCGTATGTACTGACCGCGACGTCCTTATCGCCAGCATATATTGCTTTCCGAACTTTTTTGATCATCGTTCGAAGCTCTGATCTAAGAGAAGCATTGTGGGCATTTCGTTTATCAGTTTGACGAGCTCGCTTCTTGGCTGATGCAATGTTTGGCATGTTTTTTAGTTCTGCTTGGCTGCTAATGAAAAGGCGCCGATTATAACCCTGCCTGTGGCTTTACGCAATATTGGTTAAATTTTTATACGATTTGGGGAAGAAAAACTGATAAGGTGAGCGCGTGAAGCGATATGTAGCTCACATTGAGCACACCAACGCCTAGAAATTATTAAAAATCATGGGTTTGTTTAAGTTTTTATCGGTTATCAGTTTCTTTACCTTGGTTTCTCGAATCCTCGGGTTAATCAGGGAAATGGTTATTGCCGCGAAGTTTGGAGCCAGCGCCTCGACTGACGCACTATTTGTCGCTTTTCGTATTCCCAACCTGTTGAGAAAGCTTTTCGCTGAGGGCGCCTTTGCTCAAGCCTTTGTTCCAATTTTATCGGAATATCGTGAACGAGAGGGCGATGAGCGAGCCAAATTATTGATTGGCCATGTCGCTAGTTTACTCTCTCTGCTGCTTCTGATTGTTTCAATAGTTGGTGTACTTTGTGCACCTTATCTGGTTTACGTGATTGCGACTGGCTTTAATGATTCAGCAGATCAGGCCGAGTTAACAGTAAATTTAATTCGTCTCACGTTTCCATATTTATTTTTCATATCTTTGACGAGCCTTTGTTCTTCTGTTCTGAATACTTGGAGTCGTTTTGCGGTTCCAGCGTTTACTCCGGCGCTGTTAAATATCAGCTTTATTGGATCGGCACTTTATTTAACGCCATTTTTTGATCCACCGATAATGGCTCTTGGGCTAGCCATATTAATGGGTGGCGCCGCACAGCTCCTTTTTCAGATTCCGTTTTTGCTGCGACTTAAACTTTGGCCAAGATTCCGTTGGAATCCTGCTGACCCAGGTGTGATTCAAATTTTGAAGAAGATGGCGCCCGCCGTATTGGGGGTCTCTGCGGCTCAGATTTCCTTGGTTATCAATACAAATATTGCTTCTAGAATGCAAACAGGTAGCGTGAGTTGGCTAACTTATGCGGATCGATTAATGGAACTGCCAGTTGGATTGCTCGGCGTCGCGATGGGCACTGTAATTTTGCCAGCGCTATCTATTTCTGTCGCAAACAGCAAAAAAGAAGAGTATCAAACCACTCTAGACTGGGGCTTAACCCTTATGTTGGTTATCTCAATACCGAGCGTGTTGGGGTTGGTCGTTCTATCCGAACCTATTCTTATGACACTATTTATGCGAGATCAGTTTTCGTTCGCAGATGTTTCTATGACGAAAATTGCGTTCTGGGGGTATGGCGTGGGTTTGGTTCCTATCGTGATGGTTAAACTTCTTGCCCCTGTTTTTTATGCCAATAAGGATACAAAGGCGCCAGTACAAATTGCTATTAAGGCTGTGTTTTTTACTCAGCTACTGAACGTCTTTTTTTTGATGTTTTTGCCGAATCATGTGAAGCACGCAGGGCTGGCCTTAGCGATTTCTGGAGGCGCTTGGTTGAACGCCGTTATGCTCATCACAAGTTTGCGTAGGCGAGGGCTATTTGTTGTCAGTAATAATTGGATATTAGTTTGCAGAGATTGTGCGGTAGCGGCTGGCGCAATGACTTTGACTATTGCTTATGTCTCTTTCAATATTGAGTGGTTGCATTTCGCTTCCTGGGGACGAGCCGGATTGCTCCTGTGTGTAATACTGCTTGGAGTAATAATCTACATACTTGGCTTGAAAGTCCTTGGCCATCGATTAAAGGATCTTTTGGTTGTGAAGCAACCCACCCAAACCTAAGGGCTTCTCTTAGCGCGCCTGTTTACTGACGATGGCGTCAACAGCGGTAGGATTAAGGTGCGGGGCAAACATGGATATGAAATCGTAAACATATCCGCGCATATAGGTGTTTTTTCGAATGCCAATACCGGTTGTGCTGGGTTCGAATAGGTGGCTGGCATCCATAGCTCTGATTTTATTATCGCGCAATGGGTCGAAAGCCATCATCGAAACTATCCCAATGCCGATCCCGAGCTCGACATACGTTTTAATTACGTCTGCATCTATAGCTGTCAGTATGATGTCTGGTTTTAAGCCGTTTGCCTCAAACGTTTGTTTGATGATGGGGCGACCTGTATGCGTTAAATCATATGTGATGATCGGATACGCACAAATCTCTTGCAAAGAAATATTTTTACTCTTTAACAGAGGATGTCGCGGTGGGGTTAGTACGCAGCGATTCCACTGGTAGCAAGGTAGCATCGCGAGCTCGTTAGTTAAAGACGTCGCTTCGGTGGCTATGGCAATGTCCGCCTCTCCCGACAACGTCATTTCTACTATCCGTGAAGGGCTGCCTTGGTACAGTGATAATCGTACTCTAGGATATTTTTCGCGGAATAGTTTGATGATGCTAGGAAGTGCATATCGAGCCTGTGTGTGCGTTGTCGCAATAGTTAAGCTTCCTGATGTTTCGTCCGAGAACTCGCTGCCTATCGTTTTTAGATTGCTTAATTCAATGAGCGCAACTTGGGATTTTTTGATGATTTCTTGGCCTGGCTCTGTAATGCCAACAAACCGTTTTCCTCGTCTGATGAAGATATCAACACCTAGTTCCTCTTCAAGCGCCTTAATCTGTTTGCTGATCCCGGGTTGGGATGTATATAGTTCGGTCGCAGCCTTTGATAAATTAAGGTTGTGTTTTGCAACCTCACATATGTATCTGAGCTGTTGTAGTTTCATGGGTTCAGCGATTCAGTTGATGATGGACTTAATGCTTCTTTGTTAGAACTTTGCAATATATAAATTTAATTCTATATAAGTTTTTTGATCTAGTATATGGCTATTTACCATAGTGCTTATCAGGGCTTTTGTAAAAGGCGATAGAATTGAGCCTTAATTAATCTTCACAAAATTATTTGTTAAATGCGAGTTTTAACACTCAGAGAGCCAGGATGCAAGATTGGGCGTGCCCTCACCATCGGTAATTTCGATGGCGTGCACTTGGGACATCAAGCCATATTGGAACATTTGGTATCTGTAGCTTCTAAAAAAAATCTCATTCCTTCCGTTTTGATTTTTCAACCGCACCCCGCAGAATTTTTTTCGCCTAGTAAAGCCCCAATCAGGCTTTATGGAATCCGGGAGAAAGTATGCTCGTTTTTTGACGCGGGTATTGAGCAAGTCTGTTTGCTCCCCTTCAATGTTAAATACGCCCGGATGCTAGCCGAAGACTTTGTGCATGATGTGCTGGTAAAAGAGCTCTCGGTGCAGTGGTTATTGGTTGGGGATGACTTTAGGTTTGGATCGGGCCGGAGCGGTGATTATCAAATGCTACAGAATCGTAGTCTTGAATTAGGTTTTGAGGTCGAGGCTAATCGAACCATTAAAATTAGCGAGGTACGCGTGTCTAGCACCGTTGTTCGAGAAGCTTTGTTGAGTGGGAATCTTAACTTTGCGGAAGAATTGTTAGGCAAGCGTTACAATATCATTGGTCGCGTAGTTCGAGGTGATCAAATTGGTAGGACGTTAGGATTTCCTACTGCGAATATACATTTTGGCAGAGAGTCTTTTCCTCTGTCTGGAGTGTTCACGGCTTATGTTGATGGCCCTGAACTTAATCAGCGGCCGGCGCTAGTAAGCGTTGGGAAGAGGCCTACCGTGAAGAGTAGGGGAGATGTTTGTATTGAGACATACATCCTTGATTTCGATGGTGATTTGTATGGCCAAATGCTTAATGTCACATTCGTTCGTAAAATTCGTGACCAAGAGGCGTTCACCAGTACGTGTGACCTTATTGATGCTATGAAAGAAGATGAAAGAAACGCTCGTCTTTCTTTTGAATTAAACGTTACTTAAAACGATGGCTGCATAGTATTAGGTATTCGTGACCATTAATGTTTAATCGCTTGAGGTAGTTGCTGAAACAGATGGACTATAAAAAAACATTGAATCTTCCTGATACGCCATTTCCGATGCGTGCGAATTTAGCGAAGCGCGAGCCTCTTTGGGTTGCACAATGGCAAACCGACGGCCTGTATCAAAAAATTCGAGAGAAAGCGAAGGGTAGACCTACGTTCATCTTGCATGACGGCCCACCTTATGCCAATGGTGATATCCATATTGGGCATGCTGTTAATAAGGTTCTCAAAGATATTATTGTCAAATCCAAAACGCTTGCTGGTTTTGATGCGCCGTATGTTCCCGGATGGGATTGCCATGGTTTGCCAATTGAACACCAGATCGAGAAGTTACACGGGAAGGGAATAGAACCTGCAAAATTTCGTTCTCTTTGTCGAGAGTACGCCGGGCAGCAGATAGACCGGCAAAGAAAAGATTTTATGCGTCTTGGTGTACTCGGGGATTGGGATAATCCCTATAAAACCATGGAGTTTCAAACTGAAGCTGATACGATTCGATCGCTGGCAAGCATTCAGCAAAATGGATTCTTGCAAGAAGGAGCTAAACCCGTACACTGGTGTCTTGATTGTGGCTCGGCACTCGCTGATGCTGAAGTCGAATACGAGGACAAAAAATCTCCAGCAATAGATGTTGGCTTTTCTGTTTCAGACACAAAGGCTCTGGCTTCCGCGCTGAGGTTTACGCACATCAACGATCCTGTATTTGCCGTGATCTGGACAACTACCCCTTGGACGTTGCCAGCAAATCAGGCGGTTGCTGTTGGAGCAGATATTGACTACTCGCTTGTTCGAATTTCGGATGGTTTGCTCATATTAGCTAGCGAGCTAGTTGGATCTTGTGTTCAGCGATATGGCATTTTGGAGTTTGAGATCCTATGTAATTTCAAAGGAGATAAGCTCGAGGGCCTTTGGCTTCAACATCCGTTTTATAACCGACGATCGTTAATAATTACTGGAGACCACGTGACCTTAGAAGCGGGAACTGGTTTGGTTCACACCGCCCCAGCTCATGGTGTTGAGGATTATGTGGCTGGTCTACGTTATGGCCTTGAGGTTGATAATCCTGTTGGTGCTGATGGTAAGTTCTATGCCTCGGTTCCCATTGTTGGAGGCATGTTGGTTTGGGACGCAAACAAAAAAATTATTGAGATTCTCCGTGAAAATCACAAGTTGCTGCAAGAGGTTGCGTATGAACACAGTTACCCTGTGTGTTGGAGGCATAAAACGTCAATTATCTTCAGAGCAACTAAGCAGTGGTTTATTGGACTCGATTGCGGTGAGGATTCCATTAGGAGTCGTGCAGCAAAGGCCATAGCTGAGACCTCTTTTTATCCCAGTTGGGGCCGTGCTCGATTAGAGGGTATGATCAGTAACCGACCTGATTGGTGTGTGTCTAGGCAAAGAAGCTGGGGGACGCCGATGTCGTTAGTGGTGCATGCTGAGACGGAGGAATTACATCCCGATACACCTGCTCTCATGGAGGCAGTAGCTAAGCGGGTAGAGATTAAGGGTATCGATGCCTGGTTCGAGCTTGACCTCGAGGAACTCTTAGGCGAAGACGCAAAGAATTGGAAGAAAGTCAGACATACGCTCGATGTCTGGTTTGACTCTGGGACTACACACAGGAGTGTTCTTGCGACGCGCGGAGATTTGACAAAGCCGGCGGATTTGTATTTGGAAGGCTCTGACCAACATCGAGGTTGGTTTCAATCAAGTCTTCTCACAGGTTGTGCGATCGATGGTCGGGCTCCGTATAAGAGTCTACTTACTCACGGATTTGTGGTGGATGGTAAAGGACGAAAAATGTCCAAATCCATGGGTAACGTAATAGCACCACAAAAGATCTCAGACACGCTAGGTGCTGACGTGTTGCGCCTATGGGCTGCGTCAACAGATTACTCTGCGGAGTTAACGATATCTGATGAAATTTTAAAGCGGGTGGTTGAAAGTTATCGGCGTATCCGTAATACGCTGAGATTCTTACTCGCTAATCTCAGTGATTTTGATCCAAAGGTAGATAGGCTAGACCCGGCTGATTGGCTTGAGGTTGATCGTTATGCGGTGCAAATTACTCAGCGATTACAGCAGAAAATTGAACGCGATTATGAGCAGTTTGAGTTTCATCATGTAGTGCAAAAATTTCAAACATTTTGTTCTGAAGATCTGGGTGGCTTTTACCTGGATATCCTGAAAGATCGACTCTATACAAGTGGGGAAAGTTCGCTTGAGCGGAAGGCGGCGCAGAATGCGATATGGCACATCACAAATTCTTTACTACGTTTAATGGCGCCGATCCTGTCATTTACAGCTGATGAGGCCTGGGCTATTTTCATTCGCGATGATCAAGATTCTGTGTTGTTATATGGCTGGTATGAGTTCCCTCATATCGATCAAGATTTATTGCCTAAGTGGGATCACCTGAGGCGATTGCGGGCGCTCGCACAGAAGAAACTAGAAGAGAAGCGAAGTGCTGGCGCTATTGGGTCCTCGTTGCAGGCTGAGGTTAGTGCGACTGCGTATGGACAAGACTACGACCTATTGAGCTCCCTTCAGGATGACTCGCGTTATTTATTCTTGACGTCCTCGTTTAATTTGACAAAAGGTGATTCGCCAGACTTTATTATGACGGTAGATAAGAGCTTGCATAAAAAATGCGAAAGATGCTGGCACTATCGGTCAGACGTAGGTTCCATCTCGGGACATGAAACTATTTGTGGGCGATGTGTCAGTAATTTATCTGGCGGTGGCCAGCAGAGACGTTATGTATAGCATCTTGTGTTCGATTGAGGTCAAACGTTTTGTCAAATGGTTGTTGTTTGCAGTGGTGCTCGTGTGTATTGATCAACTGACAAAGCAGTTGATTGTCCGGACAGTAGGTCCTTTTGACGTTAAGCAGGTGCTTCCATTTTTTGCAATTGTGTTTACGATGAATCCGGGTGCGGCTTTTAGTCTTCTGGCGGATGCATCAGGATGGCAAAGATGGTTCTTTTCTATCATTGCGATTATTGCAGTTGCCCTTTTGTTAGTTATGCTGTACCGAAGCACCAAAGACCGATTCTTATCGTTTGGTTTCGTTTTAATACTATCAGGTGCTCTTGGTAATTTAATTGATCGAATTATGCTTGGTGCGGTTGTTGATTTTATCTTGATTCATTGGCGAGATTTCCGTTGGCCTGTATTCAACGTGGCAGATTCTTGTATTTCTATAGGTGTAGGTATTTTACTATTTGATGGTTTTTTTCGGAAACGAGGCGAGGCGCGGCAAACTCTACCATGACGACTACCCCAATAGTTTCTGAGCTGCATTTAGCGAACCCGCGAGGGTTTTGCGCGGGGGTTGATCGAGCCATCGAGATTGTTGAGCTAGCTATTAAGAAGTATGGCGCCCCAGTTTATGTCAAACATGAAGTCGTTCACAACAAGTATGTTGTTGATGATTTGAAGTCTAAAGGTGCCATATTCATCGAGGATTTGAATGACGTGCCAGAGGGGCATATCCTGATTTATAGTGCGCACGGCGTATCGGTGCAGATTCGCACGGATGCGAAGAAGAGAAAATTACGGGTTTTTGATGCTACGTGTCCTCTAGTCTCTAAAGTTCATGCCGAAGTGGTTCGATATCGTAAAAAAGGTCTTGAGGTCATTATGATTGGTCACAAAGGACATCCGGAGGTTGAGGGGACTATGGGGCAGGTTTCAAGCGGTATTTTTTTGGTTGAAACTATCGATGACGTAAACAGTCTTGTTGTGAAAAATCCTGACTACTTGGCGTATGTGACTCAAACAACACTCAGTGTGGATGACGCCTCTCAGATTGTTAAAGCACTTGTGGCTAAGTATCCAAAGATAAAGGTCCCTGCGAAAGATGATATTTGTTATGCCACGCAAAATCGCCAAGATGCAGTCAAATTGCTCGCCGAGCATTGTGATCTGATTATTGTCGTTGGCTCAGCTAATAGCTCTAACTCGAATCGACTCAGAGAAGTGGCAGAAACCAGGGGTGTTCGAGCATTTTTGGTCGACAATGCTGCTGACTTGGAACCAGACTGGCTAACCGGGGTGACCAGAGTAGGAGTAACTGCGGGAGCCTCAGCTCCTGAGGTGCTTGTTGCTGCTGTCGTTGAGCGATTAAAAGAACTTGGGGTCACTGTTGTTAAGGAGTCTTCTGGTGTACAGGAGAATGTAGTTTTTTATGTGCCTGGTGTACTGCAGAGAAAAGCGTAAAAATTTCTGGTATCTTAAAAGTCAATACCATGAATATGTGATGGAAGTTTGTTATGGAGCCAACCACAGCTGTGCTAGATTTGATTGATCAGTTAAGGGATTGCGGCGTTACGCCGACTAAGCAACGCTTAACTATTGCTAAAGTTCTTTTTGGCAAGAAGCAGCATGTCAGCGCCGACCAGTTGCTAGAAATGGTGAGGCGGGAGGATTCTACTGTTTCTCGAGCGACTGTTTACAATACGCTGAATTTATTCTTGAATAAAAAGTTGATTAAAGCATTAATCATTGATAAGTATAAGGTTGTCTACGATACAAATACTTCGATTCATCACCATGTGTACTACGTCGAGACGGGAAAGTTGATAGACGTAAGCCCTAAAGATGTTGGGCTCTTAGAGTTGCCGCGGATCCCAATGGGGTTTGAGATTGAGGGTGCCGATGTTGTCATTCGTGTCCGTCGGATGCAATCTGCCTAGCAGTTTTATATATTTTTTTAGCTATATTTTTTCGGATAAATGTTCGGAATGATATCTAGTAGATTGAAAGGAATTACTGTGAATTACGAAAATATATTAGTCGAGAAGCGAGGCAATGTTGCACTTATCACATTGAATCGTCCTGAGGTGTTAAATGCTCTATCACCTGATCTTATGCGTGAATTGTCTTCGGCTGTCGATATGTTGGAGCCGGACCCAGCTGTGGGTTGTTTAGTCATCACCGGTAGTGAGAAAGCCTTTGCGGCAGGTGCGGATATTAAAGAAATGAAAATAAAGAGTTACATGGATGTTTATATGTCTGATTTTATCACCAGCGAATGGGAGCGCATTGCTCGGTGCCGTAAGCCGGTCATTGCAGCTGTTGCGGGTTATGCCTTAGGAGGTGGATGTGAGCTGGCTATGATGTGTGATTTTATTTTGGCTGCGGAAAATGCCAAATTTGGGCAACCAGAGATCAATCTGGGCATAATACCGGGCGCTGGCGGCACCCAACGATTACCACGGTTTGTAGGGAAGTCAAAAGCTATGGAAATGGCTTTGTTGGGTCAGGCTAGAATGATGGATGCAGCTGAAGCGGAACGGTGCGGTTTGGTTAGTCGCATTGTTCCCCTCAATGAACTTATTGATGAGGCGGTCAGTACGGGACAAAAGATTGCCGATTTGAGCCAACCTATAGTAATGATGGCTAAAGAAAGTGTGAACAGAGCTTATGAGACAACCCTTAATGAGGGTATTCGTTTCGAAAGACGTTTATTTCATTCCGCTTTTTCTACAGAGGATCAAAAAGAAGGAATGTCTGCGTTTGCTGAGAAGCGGAAGCCAAATTTTAAGAATAAGTAGTTTCTTAAGTTCTCACCGCCACAATATTTCTTATTCCTGTCCGCACGTATAATATCCGTTCTGCGCTGTTGTAGCTCAGTTGGTAGAGCAACTGATTCGTAATCAGTAGGTCGGCAGTTCGATTCTGCCCAACAGCACCAGTTAGAATAAGGGTTTCAAGGGGAACTTGCTCTGAAGCCCTTTCTAGTTTTTAGTGCATGTATTGACTATGGATTGACTAAATGACATAAAGGTCGAGTGGTATACTTATGATCTATGAACAATTTAATATCCATATCTGTTTTGGAAGATCGTAGGGACGGCATCCCAGCCACAGTGGAGGACCACGCAAACTTGCGCGCGTACATCCAATGGAGGCAGATTGATCCGAACAATATGCGCCAACTCAATCCTCCTCGTCCGATTGTGCGTGCCACTCCCGCAAGGCCATCAGGCCCACCTGAGTTGCGAGTAGTACCGACATCAAAGTAGTGTCACCCGTGCATTAACAAGTTAGTAATTCTTTCTGGTCTTTCAATAATTTATTTAATTGTTTTATCATTTTCCTAAATTCTAGGCCTCTACCGGTCTTGAATGAATTTTGAGATGACTTTCTTTTGCCTTCGGGGGTTTTAGCACCGGTCGATTTAGTCCAAGGCCTTAAGCGTTGAATTAATTCTGTCTGCAATTGATTGGCTTCGGCTTAAGATCAAGCAGACGGGTGTATGAGAGGCATAAGAATTTTTCATTATATGAAACTTAAGTGACATATATAAACCGGTATATTAAGCGCAGTAAATAAATTCTTTTGTCGTGACAATAATAAATATTCTGTACAATTTGTGGATACTCGAGAGGCAAATAAATGAAACGTGTAAACCTAGCATTATGTTTAGTGTTGCTACTACCGGCTTTATTGAGAGCGGAAACTGATGGTAACGAGTTGCTTGAGATGATGCAGCACCCTAATGGTCGCGAGGCAACTCAGCCATTCATCGATGATGTTTGGATTAAGTGGAATAATGGACTATTTTGTATTCCTGAAGAAAACATAAGGGAGACGACATTCGCAGCCGTTTTGTACTACCTAGAGAATCATCCTGAAAATCTTTTTCGGCCTCGACGTTATTTAATAGTGCAAGCGCTCAGAATAGGGTTCCCCTGTACTAAAGAATAAATTTCATTATTGGTCATAGAGGAGGACGCTGAAATCTAACTTCCTATCTTCGGGTTGAAGTCTTGAAGGCCCTATCATCAATCCTTAATACGCATGTCATGGCATAAAAGTTAGATCGCAATAGGGGTCTGTAGCATCCTCAATCGCGCCTCCCTAAAGAAGTCAATTTTATAATGCAGATCACGTCTCTTGATTACTGAGTAATATAAACATATCTTCCTAGGTATCGTTTAATCAATTGCCTTATTGGATCAAGATTTTTATGAAAATTACAGATGTTAAGGTGCATATCTTGCAAAGTACTTTGGATAAGCCCTTTGCCTTTTCCCAGGGGTGGGTCAAGGTGAGGTCTGCGACTATTGTTGAAGTTCAGACTGATCAAGGCTTAGTAGGTTGGGGTGAGGCCTTCGCGCAAGGCCTTGAGTCTCCACAAATAGCCGCATCAGTGATAGAGCACTCGCTTAAACCATTGATCTTGGACGCCAATCCGACGGACTTAGAAATCCTTTGGCATAAAATGTACAACCATACGCGGGACTTTGGGCGAAAAGGATCCATCATGGCGGCCATCAGTGCTGTAGATATCGCCTTATGGGATATTGCAGGAAAATTTTTTGAGGTTCCGATCTCTCAACTCATTGGGGGAAGGTTTCGAAATCAGGTCCAACCTTACGCCACAGGTTTTTATCGATTGAGCGGGCAGAATGAGGAGGGGCGATTGGCCGATGAAGCCATTGCGCACAACGAAGCAGGTTTTAAAGCAATGAAAATTAAACTTGGTTTTGGTGTAGATGATGACATTAGGGTCATGCGCCAAGTCGGGCGGGTGCTTGAGGGGCGAGGTGTTGAGCTCATGGTAGATACGAATCATGCTTATGGTCGCACTGAATCCTTACGGTTAGGGCGAGTACTTGATGAGTATGACCTGCGCTGGTACGAAGAGCCTGTTCCGCCGGAAGATATTGATGGGTATATTGAGCTTCGTACCAAATTAGCGACACCAATCGCTGGAGGGGAGAATGAGCACTCTATATATGGATTTCGTGAGTTGTTGAATCGCCATGCAGTTGATATTGTGCAGCCTGATATCGGATCTTGCGGCGGCATTACGGGAGCTAGGCATGCCTCGATACTAGCCCAAGCCAACGGAATAGAAGTTAATCCTCATGTCTGGGGTTCTGGAGTCTCACAGGCGGCCTCTCTTCAGGTTTTAGCGGCGCTACCCGATGCAGTTCATTCGTTATATCCAAGACAACCTATTCTTGAGTACGATCGATCATCGCATCCCTTTAGAAATGATCTGGTAGATCGACCCCTAACACTTAACAAGGATGCAATGGTTGAAATATCGGATGCTCCAGGACTTGGGATTCAAGTCAACAGAGAGATAATAAAAAGATTCAAGGTTAATTAAATTGCCTTGAAAGATTCATTATGTTTAATAGTGAAGTGTTAATTGACTTGTATCAAAAAACCTCATACAGAGCGTATCTTGGCAAGACCTATGTAGAATTTCGTGTTAACGAAAGGAACAGGGGTCAAAGTTGGTTTTTTAGAAGTCAGTGGGTAACTAGTTGGGCCTTTATTTCTGCAGAGAATCCTGGTTCTATTCGATTAACTGAGCGAACGAATGCAGGTAAGAGCGGTATATTATTACGATATTTGCGTACGAGAAATATGAAATATTTATTGGGATTAGGTATTCCTGACTCTGCTGATTGGCCCATCGAATTAGGTTTTTTTGTGTTAAATGTAAGTAGCCTTGAGGCAAGTCGGATAGGTTGTAAATTCAGACAAAATGCCATTTTGTTTTTTAGAATTTTGAAGCCAATTGAACTAATCTGGATAGCTTGAGCTCAGCCGCTCTCAATGTAATCCTGTTACCGAAATTTGCCCATGAAATTTCGGTCAATATAATCTTTCCAGTGCCATACCCATTTTCCGCTAGTACATAAAATATTTCTTGAGGCAACGGCATATTTGCTTCCCGCACTGATTAAAGCGAGGGCGTGTTTCTGGGGTATATATCGCTCAAGCGGCCTATCGTTCACTAGATTGTTGATGTTAGTAGTCAGTACTGCGGCTTGCTTCAATGCATAAACTCCGGACTTCGGATGCTGTAACCTCTCAATAGACCCAATATCTCCGACTGCAAAGAGATTATTGATATTTTTAACTTTGAGGTATTGATCCGTTTTAATAAATCCATCTTCTGTCGTAGGAAGATTGGATAATTTAGGCCAAGTACTCGCTGCAGCTCCAGTAGCCCATACCGTCAGGTCAGATTTAATTATTTTCCCCGAGGCGGTTGTGACATGCTCTTTAGATACCTTGACTACAGGATTAGCATAGTAGGTCGTCACATTTTTTTGATGGAGGATTCGGTGAAATTTACGCCGAATGGGCATGGGATGTGTGTCTAGAATATCATTAGAGCCAGTGATCATCGAGAAATTTAGATTGGTATAGCCACAGGTATCTGTGCGATATTTTAGCGCTAGCAAGATTTCAAGACCGGCCGCCCCACCTCCCACAACAGTGACCTCAAATTTTTGTTTCATGGGTGCGTTAGCAACTTTGTCTAGAAAACAATTGATTTTATCGAGCAGCTGATCAATTGGTTTTACCGGAATAGCCCACTGTTTAGCGCCAATTGTTGAGTAGAGGTTTGGTGTTGATCCGATATTGATAGATGCTAGGTCATATTCATGCTGGTCTGTTTGAGTATGTATTCGTTGCTCGTTGTGTGAGACTCGAGTTACAGATTCTTGAATAAAATTAAATTTATATCTATTACATAGCTCTTCAAGATCAATATGACACTCACTAGCTGTGTAATGACCCGATATTAGGCCAGGCAGCATGCCTGAGTACGGTGTGTATCGATCGCCACTAATTAATGTTAGCGCAACATCAAGAGACGATTGCTCGCCCAGTCGTCGAATAGTTTCTAAATGCGTATGGCCGCCACCAATAAGTACAAGTTTCTTCATTTATATTTGAGCGAGTAATCTTATATTATGCACGGTGACTAATGGAATGATTATCAGTCTTTATAGTCCGTGTGTTAATTGAGGCATGTATTCAGTGAGTCGATGGTAATCGGCAATTTCATCTACGTCCCATAATATCGGCAACTCTTGCCAGGTACGACTGTGTGTTTTTAAGTTAGATCGAATCTGATGCATTACTTGGTTAGTGCCCCACGGGACGTTGTGAAATATTGCTGGGGAGAACGTATGCGTCCCTACCAAAGAAAATCCGCCGTCTTCTACAGGAATGAATACGTATTCGTGCCGATCTAGTTCAAGAAATGCTCTTTTTAGCATAGCTTTATTGATAGAAGGGCAGTCACATCCAATGAGGAGTACTTTTTTATGATTCTCTAAACCCTTGTTAAGGCTAAAAGCCATTCGCTCAACTAGAGACTCTCCAATTTGAGGCTTCAGATGATTATTAGAGATCAGTGTCGTAAAGAAAATATGATTGATATCTGGTGTGACCCATATCTCAAGATTTGACGACATGTTTGTAGCCACCTTTAAGGTATGAAGTGTCATACGTTGATGTAATTCACACGATCTGTCTGAGCCTAATTCGGGAATAAGTCTTTTTTTAACTGCACCTGCAACAGGTGTCCGCGTGAAAATCTGAATTAAAGTATTGTGTTCTTTATTGGTAGAGTTAGTCATCTTTTATCGTATTGTTTTTTTAACCAATTTGGGTTTGTCCCGAAAAAAAACAATAGTCGCAGAGCCCACATTTTAAAGATTGTTCTCAGAGGTCCATTTTCCTCCCATCTTCTGACCGATGTCTTTATTCGCGCGCTACTCACGAAGGGTTGTCCTACACGTTTTAGTTTTTTTGAAAAAACAATATCCTCCATGATTGCTATCGACGGAAAAAGGCCTATAGCTAAAGAAATATCTTTACGAACAAAAATTCCCTGATCACCAGTAGCAATATTGGTGATTCTTGACCGCAGATTCATCATGGACTCAATGATCCGAAAAATTTTCTTCTGATGATTTAAGTGCACGTTGAACCAACCCCAAGAGTGGTGGTGCAGGGCTAATTCAATGATATCTTCGAATTCGAAACAAATCGAAGAATCTGCATGTAAGAACCATAAAAATTTACCGTTCGCACTTAGTGCTCCTGCGTTCATTTGTTTTGCGCGTCCTGGATGTGAGTGGATAATCTGATCCGCTGTGTGGCGTACGATCTCCAAGGTGTTATCGGTGCTACCTCCATCTACTACGATTATTTCCGTTTTGCCCGACTTTTTAGTATGCAGCTCATTAAGTAATAAAGGAATAAGTTGTTCTTCGTTTAAGACAGGGATGATTACCGATATGGTGATGTCTTCTGCTGACATGAGACGATGCGCTACTCCGAAATGCTTTTTTTTTATGACCAATCGCATATGGTATAGACAATTTATGCATTGATTAGGGATACAAGCTGTTGCTCTTTTTCAAAGGATTCGAACTGATGTTTTGTCATATACCATTTATCAAATGTTGAAATTAAAATAATTAATGCTGAAACTAATCGAAAAGATGTTACGGTTTTAAAGTTTTAGGTGATGATAATGATTATCGACGCAGGAATTGGTGATATATCTCTAGGACCTTTAGAATCTTTTGAGGAGCGTGTTTCCTTTTCCACTCTCCTGCTACATATTTGTTGGCTTCTGAGAATGTTGGGTAGATATGCGTAGTAGCGAGAATCTTATTAAGTCCTAATTTATATTTCATAGCGAGAACAAATTCAGCAATAATTTCAGAGGCATGTTCACTCACAATAGTAACGCCGATTATTCGATCAGATTTTGGCCGCGTTAGTACTTTGATAAAACCATGGTCTTCTGAGTCCGCAATTGCGCGATCGAGATCATCTAGTCCGTATGTCGTAGCTTCGTAAGCTATGTTTTGTTTGTTTGCTTCGTTCTCATTTAACCCCACTCTTGCAACTCCGGGATGAGTGAATATAGCCCACGGTACAGATGAAAAATCGATAGTAAATTTTCTAAATTGACCAAAGAGGGCATTTACTACCGCATGCCAGGCTTGATGAGCAGCAGCATGAGTGAACTGCATTCTGCCAGTCACATCTCCGCATGCGTAGATATTTGGAAACTTCGTTTGTAGAAAATCATTTGTAGGTAAAACAATATCGTCTGTACAAATAGCATCTATATCTTCTAGTCCGTAACCTTTTATATTAGCTTGCCTTCCAATAGCAAAAAGAACTTGATCAAAAGATAGACTAACCTCACCATTAGGACTGTCGCAAACTAGTGTTTGCACCCCATTTTCCTTAATGAATCCCTTAGCTCGATGGCGTGTTAATACCGCGACACCTTCATCCGATAACTGGTTTTCGAGCATCTTGGCGACATCGGTATCCTCTTTCAAAAGAATGCGATCAGCAGATTCTACCAAAATGACCTGAGAGCCCAATCGTTGGAAGGCTTGTGTTAATTCACAACCGATCGCGCCGCCGCCAATGATGATCAGACGTTTTGGTAGCTCATCTAGATCCCAGACGGTGTCAGAAGTGATGTGGTTGATTTCGTTGATATTGGGTAGGTGCGGAATGATCGGGCTGGCCCCGGCCGCTACAATAATTGATCGAGCGCTGATTATTTTTTCACCTCCTACGCTATTAATTGCTATCGTCCACGGCGTAATGATTTTCGCATTTCCTTGATAGCATGTCACGCCTAGTTCTGTGTAACGATTTATTGAGTCATGAGGCTCTATTTTCTTGATAATCTTATGGACTCGTTTTATTACGTCTGAAAAATTGAAGATTACGTCAGCTTTTTGGATGCCTAAACGGTTAGATTGTTTTGCTTGTTCAATGAAATGGGCAGTTTTAATTAACGCCTTCGAAGGCACGCATCCCGTATTGAGGCAATCACCTCCCATTTTGTGTTTTTCAATGAGAGCCACTCGTGCATTCAAGGCAGCACCTACGTAGGAGGATACAAGTCCCGCGGCGCCACCCCCAATTACTATTAGGTTATAGTCGAAATGTTTTGGTTTCGACCATCTGGCATAGACTCGATGTCGGTTCATTAGATCTGATAAAACTTTTGCGGCAATGGGGAATAGCCCGAGAATACAAAGAGAAATAATCAAATTTATTGAGAGAATGTCGCCGATCGAATTTAGAGTAGCGAGTTGGGTTCCGGCATTTACGAATATTATGGTTCCGAGGAGCATTCCGATTTGACTGACCAGATAGAACGTTTGCGTCTTGATTGGTGTCAGAGCCATCAACACATTGATTGCAAAGAACGGGAAAATCGGAACTAACCTCATCGTTAGTAGGTAAAAAGGCCCGTCTTTCTTTATACCTTCATTGATGATTTTTAATTTGTCGCCAAAACGTGCTCTAACGGAGCTGCGAAAAAAATATCGCGTGATCAGAAAGGCAGCTGTTGCGCCAATAGATGAGCAAAAAGATACAAGGATAGTTCCTAAAACTAGGCCAAATATTGCTCCTCCTCCGATTGTCAGAATCACCGAGCCAGGTAGTGAAAAAGCCGTCACGATGATGTAGATTAAGGCATATATCAGACTTAGTCGGACCGGATGGTCTTTAAAGTAAATCTGTAATTCAGAGTAGTTATCTTTGAGGGATTGTAGGTTTAATTGCGCAAGTAGATTGAAAGCGTTTTCACGAAAAAAAATAAAGACTAATGCGATGATCGAGGTGGTAATAATTAAGCCTATCCACTTCTTATGAGAATTTGTGAGTTTCATACTCTAAGGATTGCTGTCTATCGTTGTTTTAAATCAAACTTTAATATTTGGTTGAAATAATACTTATGGAAGTCAAATCTGTGGTCTAGTTGAAACCTCTGATTATTGTTTGGGGTTAAGATTAAAACGCCAGTGAATGAGGTCGTCATGTCTTTAGAGCTTTGCCTGTTTGATCTTAATGACTATATTCTATTCGAACTAGATCAACATCAACATCAACATAGACATAGACATAGACATAGACATCTCCCTTTCCTAGCCTAAAAAGTTTTTGAGTTGTTCTATTTTTTATCTTGTCTAGGATTGTGCTGCGGCTGCTATTACATACGTTTTATTGTAGTGCTCCGCTGCAACTAGAGCCCTGTCCAGCGGTGCAGCCAAAGCAGTGATCTCTAACTGCAATCGATTTCCCTTTGATATTGTCTATATTTAAATTTCGTATATGAATCTTTTTTGTTGCGTCTCCAAGAGGGATGCCCAGCATCTGATTAAAATCACAGTCAAATAGGTAACCTTCCCAGTCAATAGAAATTAATGTTTTGCACATGACGGACTTAACATTCTCTTCTCTATAGTTGTCCTGCAGTAGTTGCAAGTAAGTTTCGAATTGACCACGACTCACTAAAGTACTGCCAAAGCGTTTTATAGGCATGTTCGTTATGGTCATTAGTGCATCAAAGTGCACATCATAGTTATTGGCTAAATGTTCCTTATATTCCGCTTCTAGCGTTTCTTGCGGCGGTGGCAAGGTTGCACCCAAAGGGTTATAAACCAGATGCAATTGCAGTTTGGGGTTTCCTTCCCCATAACCCACTTTGTTTAGTCTGCGTAAGCCTCGAATACTTCTATCGAATACGCCGTCCCCTCGTTGTGAATTGACGTTTTCTTCCGAATAGCAAGGCAGTGAAGCCGCGATAATAACCTTATGATCCGATAGAAAATCAGGTAGGTCCTCGTGGCCAGGTTCAGACAGGATCGTTAAGTTGCATCGGTCAATTACTGAAATCTCACGCCCCCGCATTTCGGAGACAAGCTCTCTAAAGTGGGTGTTGAGTTCTGGAGCTCCGCCTGTGAGGTCAACTACATTGGGTTTTACTGCATCAATGAATTGTATGACCTCTCCAATGGTATCGCGCGTCATTTGTTCTGTACGATTGGGGCCAGCATTGACATGGCAGTGAAGGCATGCTTGGTTACATCGATAACCCAGATTGACCTGTACGGTTTCAATCTGTTTACGCTTGAGAGCTGGAAAATTTCTAGATTTAAGAAGCGATAGGGTGTCGTGCATAATGTGAACTTTTTTTATATTTTAATAGATTGAATATTAACAAAATTAAATAATTGTTATTCCTCATGGATTTAGAGGTTGATGCTAAGTAATATGTGTGTGGAGATTGCGCAACATGAATTATTAATTCAAAAATTGGTTCTTAGAGTTCTCTATTGTTTTAATTTAAAGTGAAAAGCGACGAACGTTTATTTTTTGATTTTGATTTTTTTACTTACAAGATCTGATGATAGCTTAAGTTATGGTAGACAACTGAATGTCTACTCTAAATTTGGCAAATGGTGTGCTATATGTAGAAATTGAAACACTTATCCAAGCGTCGCATGACCTTATCTGGACTACATTAACAGACCACAACCGCTTGGCAGAATATATTATAGGAATGTAATTAAGTGGGCTGCTGCGTTATGATGGATTGGCATTGTTTGTGCCTGTATTATTTATAATTAGCGTTAGTATAACTATTGGCTAACGTGCGCGACAAGTTTAAGTTTGCAACATCTAACTGAGACATTCTGAGACAGCAAGTCGACAGTGTAGGGAGACCATATATGCTTGATATTCGTTTTGATAATGTCACGATCATTGACGGGACTGGAAAGCCTGGGTCTTTGGGATCTGTAGGCGTTCAGGAGGGCCGTATTCTCGAGGTTGGATCTTGTTATAGGCGAGCGAAAGAAACAATTGATGCTTCAGGCTTGTGTCTGATGCCCGGCATTGTTGATAACCACACACATTACGATGCGCAAGTGACTTGGGATCCCTATTGCAATCCATCACCTCTGCTGGGCGTCACCACTCTAGTCATGGGGAATTGTGGGTTCACGATCGCACCATGCCATCCCAGCGATCGCGATATTACGATGCGAAATCTAACCCAAGTCGAGGGTATGTCCATTGATGCGCTCAAAGATGGTATTGATTGGAGCTTTGAGACATTTCCCCAGTACCTAGACATGCTCGAGAAAAAAGGAGTTGTGCCTAACGTTTGTTGTTTTGTCGGGCACTCCAGCGTTAGAACTTATGTCTTACGGGGTGACGCTGCGACGAGAGTTGCTACGCCTCAAGAAGTCCAACAAATGAAAGCTATTGTCATTGAGGCAATGGAAGCGGGTGCTTGTGGTTTTGCAACGACGCGGTATCCAGGACATAACGGAGAGCATGGCATCCCTATGCCTTCTAGACTTGCCGATGATGCTGAAATGTTGACTTTGTCTGGTGCATTAAAGAATGTAGGGCGAGGTGTTTTAATGATGACCAAGTCATTTGATATGCCTATAAGCAATATAGAGAAACTGAGTGCGGAAGCCAATCGGCCTTATTTAATTGCAGCGCTTCTGCACTCACATCTTGACCCGAACAAAACTTTTTCTGACTTATCGCAAATAAAAGCGGCTCAGTCGCGTGGTAATCGTTTGTATGGAGCCGTATCGGCATGTCCACTCAGTATGGATTTTTCTTTCCACTCACCATATCCCCTTGAAGGTTTTGCATGTTGGCACCCTTTGATGGATCTAGACGTTGAAGCTTATAAGGATGCGCTAGCTGATCCAGGTTTCAGACAAGCATTTATGGATGAGTTGAATAGTGGAGAGGTAAAGGTTTTTAGTGGGCAGTGGGATAAAATCTATGTCGCTCAAGTAGCCAGCGCGGAAAATTTTTCTCTTGAGGGTAAGTCTATTGCTGATTTGGCTGAGGTGTCGCACAAAGCCCCGTTTGACTTCATGTTGGATCTAGCGCTTGAAGAAAACCTCGATACGATGTTCACTGCGACCATCATGAATTCGGATGAGGATGCTGTAGGGAAAATGATGTGTGATGAAAACGCAATTATTTCACTTTCTGATGCTGGAGCTCATTTAACATTTTTATGTGATGCTGGATTTGGGTTACACGTTTTGGGGTATTGGGCGAGAGACAAGAAAATCATGCCGCTGGAAAAGGCGGTACATAAACTGACCTTAGAGCCAGCTAAACTATTTGGAATTAAAAATAGGGGTTACATTGGCCCAGGTGCCTGGGCAGATTTATTACTATTTGATCCAAGTACTGTGGGCCGAGGTCCTACGCAGCGGCTGCATGATCTACCTGCAGGGGCCTCCCGTCTTACAACTCCTGCCTTAGGTGTTCATGGCGTTTGGGTTAATGGACAGAAAGTTGCTGATGGAGATGGTTTCGTTAGCGGTGTGCCACTTGCTGGTCAAGTGATTCGGGAGTATGACGCGTACTAGCGCGTGTCTCACCAATGGTATGTTCGGTTTTTATTGCAGTAGTTGTTCAAGTTTTTTGACAAGCTTTGCATTCATGGGACTTATTGAGGACGAAAAACTAAAGGCGCGGGTCCCGTCGCGCGATATTAAATACTTATGAAAGTTCCAGCTTGGAGATACGCCCGTCATTGACTGTAATTCGGAAAAAATCGGATTGCTGTTTGGCCCAACCACATCGGTCTTTTCGACCATCGGAAAATTGACGCCATAGTTAAGTCGGCAGAAATCTTGGATGTCTTTATTGGATCCCGGCTCCTGATCTCCAAAATTATTTGCTGGAAAGCCAATCACCACAAGGCCTTTCTCGGCGTACTTTTGGAAGAGCGATTCTAGTGCCTCATATTGAGGTGTATTGCCACATTGACTCGCCGTGTTGACGGCTAAAATCACCTTGCCTTGATATTCGCAAAAGTCAATAGACTGACCGTTTAGGTTATTTAGACGGGCATTCAATACCTTTGGGCATTCGGCACTCATAACAGCTTGGGTGGTACACATACTTATAAGGAGCACTAAAATATTTTTTAACATGAGGCAGAACCGCTTTCTATCAAATATGATGGTAACACATAATTTATCTATTTTTGCTGTGTTACAGAAGGAATCGCTGTGGGACCTCTTGAAAATGTAAAGGTTCTTGAGTTGGGGCAGTTAATTGCTGGGCCATTTTGTACAAGGGTAATGGCTGAGTTTGGGGCTCAAGTGATTAAAGTTGAATCTCCCAAAGGGGGTGATCCCCTCAGAAAATGGAGGAAGTTATACAAAGATAAGTCACTTTGGTGGTTGTTGCAAGCCAGGAACAAACAGTCAGTGACAATCAATCTAAAAGAAAAAGACGGGCAAGCGATCGTTCGACGTTTGGCAAAAGACGTTGATGTTGTCGTGGAAAATTTCCGACCGGGTGCCATGGAAAAATGGGGTTTAGATTATGACTCCCTTGCGAAAGAAAATCCGGGTTTGGTGATGGTGCGTTTATCGGGGTATGGCCAAACAGGCCCTTATCGTGACAGACCTGGGTTTGGGGCTATTGGCGAGGCGATGGGTGGGCTGAGACATGTCACTGGGTACCCTGACCGGCCACCCGTAAGAGTAGGTATTAGTCTGGGTGATGCGGTGGCGTCACTATATGGTGTTATTGGCGCATTGATGGCGCTTAGGCAACGTGACACTTCGGGCAAAGGGCAGATTGTTGATGTTGCTTTATACGAAGCTGTTTTCAGTCTGATGGAAAGTATGGTTCCGGAGTTTGATTATTATGATTTTGTTCGGGAGCGGACCGGTTCTACGTTACCGGGGATTGCTCCCTCTAATTCTTATTTAACAAAAGATGGTAAGTATGTAGTCATAGGGGCTAACGGCGATTCCATTTTTAATAGGATGATGCTCGCTATTGATCGCGTCGATTTGGCGGTTGATCCTGAGTTGTCGGGCAACGATGGCAGGGCGGCTCGTAGTGATGAATTAGATACGATTATCGGTGACTGGTGTGCGTTGCATGACCTGCAGCATGTGCTTAAGGTACTGGAAAAAGCTGAGGTGCCGTCGGGAAAAATATACGATGTTGCTGATATTGTTTCTGATGTCCACTATCGTGCGAGGCATATGATTGAAGAGTTTGCATTGTCGAAAGATGAAAGTCTACTTATCCCAGGGATTGTTCCAAAGCTTTCTGATACTCCGGGTAAGACGCAATGGTTGGGGCCCGATCTAGGCGAACATACTAATGCGATTTTATCTGGCGCAGGTTACTCAGTGGAGCAAATTCAAGATTTTAGAGATCGGAATATCGTCTAATCATGTATAAGTATGGTTATGACTAATCGATCTAACTAAGGTGGACAACTTGAGCCAAAGCGGGATATCAAACATGCTAAATGACGGATACACGAAACGGCATCTTTGGGCTTGGTCGATGTATGATTTCGCGAATTCAGGTTATACGACCGTAGTCATAACCGCCATTTTTAACGCCTACTTTGTATCTATCGTTGCTGAGAATGAGGTTTGGGCTACGTTTTTATGGACGTTAGTGCTCTCTTTTTCCTACTTGCTTGTAGTGATTACCGGGCCGGTTGTGGGAGCATATATAGATGTGACGCGGTCTAAAAAAAAGGTATTGTTTGTAGTTACGCTAGGTTGTGCGCTGAGCACTATTGTGTTGTCAACTGTAGGCCAAGGTGAATTGTGGTTTGCTACACTATTTTTAGTAATTTCAAATTACTTCTTTAGTATTGGCGAAAATATCATTGGCTCTTACCTCCCAGAAATAGCTAAAAAGGAATCAGTTGGTCGCGTATCGGGAATTGGCTGGGCTATTGGGTATTTTGGTGGCATCTTGACCTTGGCTTTATCTCTTGTAACCATTTCTCAACTGGAGTCGATGGGTTGGGAGGCTGAGCAGTATGTGCCAATGACCTTGATTATCACGGGCGTTATCTTTCTTTTAGCGGCTTTACCTACATTCATTTACTTGGATAGAGACGAAGCAAAGAAAATAGACAATCTAAGTATTGCGTTTGTGACCAATCGATTTCTGGATACGCTGCGTCAGGGGCGCAGGTTTGTTGATTTGTATCGGTTTTTGTTGAGTACAGTTTTTTTTCAGGGCGGGGTTCAAGCGGTCATAGCGCTTGCCGCTATATATGCGCAGCAAGTGATTGGATTTACCTTTACTGAAACCATCATGTTGATTATGGTTGTTAATCTTACAGCGGCTTTGGGCGCATACATCTTTGGTCGGCTGCATGATTTTTTGGGCCATCAGCAGTCTTTGATCGTCATATTGATCGGATGGATTGTAGTGACATTATTGGCATGGTTATCTGATAGCCGACCCAGTTTCTGGGTAACCGCTAATTTGGTTGGGTTGTTGCTTGGTGCTTGCCAATCTAATGCTCGGGCGTTTGTGTCGGTCCTGACGCCGATAAGCAGGAAAGCCGAATTTTTTGGACTTTGGGGTATATCGGTTAAGTGTGCATCGATCCTGGGACCGCTCACCTATGGGGCTCTTACCTGGCTCACGAATGGAGACCATCGAAATGCGATTTTATCTTTAGTAGTCTTGTTTGTAATAGGCCTGTCTATTCTAATGACCGTTGATGCCGAGCGAGGCATGTCGGCCGCTAGGCATTCGTATTAGCTGTTATTTGGTGATGCGGAATAGTTAATAAGTCGCCAACTACCGAAGTTATTTTTTGTTTCTTCTGGCAGATTTTGGTCTAAAGGCGCTGCAAAACTCCTCCTGGCAATCAATATAAGGTCCGCCAATCAAGTCGATACAGTACGGTACCGCGGAAAATATTCCGTGCGTAATTGTTTTTCCCTCGGTATTTTTCAGCCCTTCGAGAGTTTCTTTGATTGCTTTGGGCTGACCAGGCAAGTTTATGATGAGGGTATGCTTTCTGATTACGGCGACTTGCCGAGATAGAATCGCAGTCGGTACAAAATTAAGGCTGATTTGACGCATTTGCTCACCAAAACCAGGCATTATTTTATCTGCGATTGCTAAGGTCGCTTCTGGTGTGACATCCCGGAGAGAAGGCCCGGTGCCTCCAGTTGTAAAGACCAGGTCGCATTTATTTTGATCCACGAGTCCTATGAGGTTCTCTTCAATTATTTCCTGTTCATCGGGAATAAGTTTTTCAACATATTCGATAGGATTAGCTAGGGCGCTGTCTAACCATTGCCTCAAAGAGGGTAATCCCTCATCTGTATAGACACCACTTGATGCACGGTCACTGATTGAGATGAGGCCAATGCGTACTTTTTCTCTACTCATAAAAAATCGATGCCTTTTCCTTGATGTGTATGTGCCTAATTTTAATAAGAAACTATAATAAATTACGTCACTTATCCGTTCTTTTCTTGGAGAACTGTTGATATGAGTTTGAATAACTTACGGTAGGATGATTTTGACTTATTCGACAATGTTCCGCGACAATCTGAAATTAGAGGCTCCAGTTCGGATGAGTCTGCAGTAGGGTAGAGAGCGGAGAAATCTTTTAAACTCTGCTCATCATCTAGAAGTTTGTTACGCCATGACTCTGTTGCGTGAAGCAGTTTTACTTTAGCCGCAGAAGGTTGTTTAAGTTGTTCAAGCTGTATGCGTATTGGATCAACATCAATATTCCGCATTATTTTCCCTATGAATTGCAGTTGCCTACGTTTTGCGCCGTTTTGCCTTATATTTTTTGCTTCAAAGACTTCATGTTTTAAGGAATCTGGAAGCTCAAATTTGTTTAAAACGTCTCTCGGCAGAGCCACGAGGGATTCGCCGATATTTTGTAGATCTTCCATTTCTTTTTTTAGTTTTGTTTTGCTTGGTCTTGATGAATCCATAAGTCTGATAGGAAGTTGGTTGTGGTGATATCATTCAATACGTTAGTCGTATTTAACATTTTGAGTTTCTAAGTACTTTTCGTTAGTGTTTTTTTAGGTGAGTGATATAAAAAATGTCCCAAAAAGAGTTTGCGTATAGCATAGACCAATTCAAAGAAATTGCGGAAAAAACCCTACAAATGGCCAAAGCTCTAGGAGCAAGCTCAGTCGAAGTGGATCTTAACGAGGGTCTAGGTAGTGCGGTATCAGTTCGAAAAGGTGAGGTCGAGAATCTGGAATATAGCCGGGACAAGGGTTTAGGCTTGACGGTCTACGTTGGATATCGAAAAGGATTTGCCAGTACAACTGATTTAGGCGCAGAAGCAATTGGACATACAGTAGAAGCCGCTGTATCGATAGCTCAACTGACTGCAGAAGACTCGTTCTCTGGATTGGCTGATCCAGACCGATTGGCGAGAGAAGTCTGTGATCTTGATCTTTACCATCCATGGCATATATCCATGGAGGATTCAATAGACCTTGCTCGCGAGTGCGAACAAGCGGCGTTTGACGTGAGTCCTGAAATTAAGAATTCTGAGGGCGCTAGCGTATCGGTTCAAGAGGGCCAGTTTGTGTACGCGAACTCAAATGGGTTTATGCAAGGGTTCCCCAGCACACGTCATTATATAAGTTGTTCGGTGACCGCTGGTGAGGGAGATCAAATGCAGAGGGATGGGTGGTGGAGTACCGCGCGATGCGCGGAAGATATGGAGTCTGCCTATGAGATTGGCAAGCGTGCCGGGAGTCGAGCTCTCGGAAAGGTGGGTGCAAAAAAAATCAATACCAAGAAAATACCTGTTCTTTTTGAAGCGCCCTTAGCTTCAGGAATACTGAGGCATTTTGTGTCAGCGGTCAGTGGTGGCAATTTGTATCGCCAACAATCTTTTTTGGAGGGTAAGGTTGGAGAAATTGTGTTTCCTGAGCTTATATCGATTGAAGAAGATCCTTTCGTGCCTCGAGGCTTGTCTAGTACTTCGTTTGATAATGAGGGTGTTCAAGCAACTAAGCGATCCATTGTTTCTGCAGGACGGCTAGAGGGGCTATTTTTGAGTACCTATTCAGCTAAAAAACTGGGGTTAGCTTCGACCGGAAACGCAGGGGGTGCTCATAACCTGTTTGTCCGTTCTCTTAGGGCTACATATGAGTTTAGTGATTTATTGAAAATGATGCATACAGGTTTTCTGGTTACCGATCTTCTTGGGCACGGAACCAATATGGTGACTGGAGATTATTCTCGAGGCGCATCAGGCTATTGGGTGGAAAATGGGGAAATCGCGCATCCTGTTCAAGAGGTCACTGTAGCGGGTAATCTTAAAGACATGTTTAAAGCTATCAGTGCAATAGGTAATGATGTTTTGAATCGTTCTTCTTTTAAGGTAGGGTCTGTTCTGATAGATTCAATGACTGTTGGCGGTGAATAAACAATCTGAAGAGAGCGTGCGTGCGATATCGTTGCGTCAAGCGTTATTGGTTTTCTTACCATTCGCGTGCGGCTATTTTCTGTCGTATTTATTTCGCTCCATTAATGCGGTCATAGCCCCAAATCTGATTTCCGAGTTTGATTTGAGTGCAAGTGAATTGGGTCTATTGACCTCAGTTTACTTCTTAACTTTTGCATCTTTACAAATTCCTATTGGGGTCTTCCTTGATCGTTTTGGTCCCCGGCGAGTGAATGCGACGTTGCTAATCTTGGCGTCTATTGGTGCTTTTATTTTTTCTAGGGCCGACAGCTTCCAGAGTTTACTTTTAGGCCGTGCATTTATTGGCTTTGGTGTGGCGGCTTGTTTGATGTCGAGCATCAAGATGTTCTCCTTGTGGTTCCCAAAGGAAAAGCTTCCGGAAATGACTGGGAGAATTATGTTTATTGGTGGTCTTGGAGCAATTTCTGCGACTGCCCCGGTAGAGTACGCGCTGTCTTTTACTGGATGGAGAGAATTCTTTCTAGTTCTATGTGTTGCTACGGTTGTCGCATCAGCAATTGTGTTTTTTTTGGCTCCAGATAGAAAAAATGCTTATGACATTGGCTCGACGAAGGATCAATTACTGGGGGCGCTGAGTGTGTATCGATCGCCAATATTTTGGCAAATCGCATTAGGCTCAGTAATACCTCAAGCATTCAATATGTCTGTGCAAGGGTTGTGGGCTGGGCCTTGGCTATCAGATGTGGCTGGACTAGATCGCACGAGCGTAGCCATGCATCTGTTAATGTTAGGTATTGCCACGATGCTCGGCTTTCTCTTCTGGGGTGCTTTTGCTACGCGAATGAATCGACGTGGCATTGAGCCGATCGTGATACTTATTTGGGCTACGGTTGCTTATATGGCCTTGCAGCTTCTTCTTGTTTTTGAGGTTACTCAGGCGCCATGGATCATTTGGATTGGGTGGGGATTGTTGGGCACATCTGGCAGCTTAGCGTTTTCAATTATCTCCCATAGCTTTCCAGTACAACTTACGGGACGTGCCACCACCGCATTAAATCTTTTAGCGTTTACAACGGCATTCGGGTCTCAATGGTTATTCGGTATCATATTAAATCAATGGGACGCCGTAGATAGTGGTTATGCGCCAGAAGGGTATGTCCGTGCTTTCAGTATTTTTTTAATTCTTCAGGTATTAGGATTTTCTTGGATGGTGCGCGGGTATCTAAAGCATCGAAGCACTTAAAATATATCATTTCTAGACTTAAACATTCATGACAGAAAATATAACGATCAGGCTCCCTTTGCTTAAGTTGATTCTCGGCTCAGCAATTTTTGCGTATGAGAAGCGCTTCGTACTTGCTCGTTCGCTATGGTTGCCGTTTGTCATTGGAGTGACTTTATCGTTTGCTGATTCTTCCAGCGTGAAAATCATCGGCGAGGAGATTGCAGTTGGTGAGGTAACGGGTAGGTATGGTGTTATGTTATTTGTCCTTACTGCTATGTTTTTCATCACAGTCATAGCCTCTGTCCGTACATATCGAGTCTTATTGGAGTGTGACTTAGCTAAGATTTCGTGGATTTCGTGGGGATTGTCGGAAACTAAATTCACTCTAGCCATGTTTTTTTTAGCGATGATATTTATGATCGTGTTGGTCATTACGAGTACGATTCTTGTGAGTATTTTTAATGCCTTAGGGGATGTTGGCTATTTGGCCATGCTCAACTTCTTGCCACCGATTTATATCGCTGCGAGATTTATACTCGTGTTTCCTGAAGTGAGCAGAAATCCTGAGATTGGGCTCTTTGAAGCCTTTAAGTGGTCTTGGATGGTCACTAGAGGAAATGGCCTGTTGTTGATGTTTTTGGCAGTTATTTTTCCTGTGGCAATCGCCCTTGCGATTAACTGGTTTAGTCTTACTGGGATCCCCTTTGCAAAGCTTACCGGTACGATATTAGTATGGTTTGTCCTACCTTTTGAGGTAGCGCTAATCGCACTGAGTTACTCGACGATACAAAAACTCAGTTAACGCACTGAAAGAACTGGTGCCAACTTTTTGTGTGCATCGAGCAATGTTTTCTCAGTGGTCGCCCAATCGATACATGGATCTGTGATGGATATACCGTACTGCATTTTGCTCCGGTCCTGAATTAATTTCTGGTTGCCAGGACCTATGTTGCTCTCAAGCATCATGCCAATAATCGATTTATTCCCATCAACGACTTGATTGATACAATCGATGAAGACGAGGGGTTGTAGATTGTGATCTTTGTTTGAGTTCGCATGGCTACAATCGACGATTATGTTTGAAGGTAGCTTAGGTTTAGCTTCACTAAGTTCTTTTTCAACTAAAGATATGGATACTGAGTCGTAATTAGGTCCTCTTGATCCTCCTCGAAGCACGATATGCCCGTAGCTATTACCCTTCGTATGAGTGATCGCAACTTGACCATCGCTATTAATACCTAAAAAACTGTGCGGATTAGACACTGAGTGGAGAGCGTTGACCGCTACAGACAAGCTGCCATCAGTTCCATTTTTAAATCCGACAGGAGAAGATAGTGCGCTAGCCATTTCCCGATGAGTTTGAGACTCGGTCGTTCGAGCCCCTATGGCGCTCCAAGAGATCAGGTCGCCTAAGTACTGAGGGCTGATTGGATCAAGGGCTTCTGTGCCTGCAGGTAACCCCATTTCATTGATATCGATCAGTAGCCGTCGCGCGATACGAATGCCTTCTTCGATATCGAAAGATTCATTCATGTGCGGGTCATTGATGAGTCCCTTCCAGCCTACCGTGGTACGTGGTTTTTCAAAGTAAACCCGCATCACAATCATCATTGTCTCGAAGACCTGTACCGAGAGTTTTTGCAGTCTACTGGCGTAGTCCATTGCTGCTTTTGTATCGTGTATGGAGCAGGGACCAACGACCACCAAGAGACGCTTATCTTTTCGGTCCAAAATGGCTTCGATAGATTTGCGCCCGTTGATAATGGTTGATATGGCCTTATCGGGCACTGGCAGCTCGCTTTTTATGATTTGCGGTGTAGAGAGTATTTGCTGCGCTTTAACATTTAGGTTGTTGATTAATTCTTGGCTCATATCTTGATGTAATTATTCTTATATTTTGATTGTGAATATTAGTTTCTGAACACAAATTACGAATTAAATTTATATTTTTATCGTTAGATAAGATACAGTATAAAATTAGTGCTAACCTTGTAAACCCATCCATTCATTGTATTTATTTACCTGTACAGTAGCGTATTTTTCATTTGGGCGCCTCGTGGTCAGGCTTATTGAGATTTTATTTAAACCGATGTCCATTCAGTGTTATAAAGATTTAACTATGATTTTTTCATCTTTATTTTTGCTCTTCACTAGCGTATTTCTGAGTGGGTAGCCAAAAGTGGCTGATTCAATCTCAAAAACATCACCATCTTGAGTCTTAATATTTTTCGTAAAGCTTCCGTTGGCCGCACCAAAAAAGTGTATGTGAACATCACCTGATCGTCTGAATTCGGGGTACTTGAAGTGGTGGTGTTCTAAGTTTTGAATTGAGTGAGACATATGGTTATCGCCTGATAGCCATTCATCCTCCCAAATCACCACATTCGACCTTAAGAGTCGTGCGCTGCCTTGAACATCCAGTGGTAAATCTCCGATTAATAGCTCGGGACCATACGAGCAATGTCTTAATTTCGAGTGGGATAAATATAGGTAGTTTTGTCTCTCCATGATATGGTCAGAGTACTCATTGGCGAGAGCGTAACCCACGCGCCTTACAGCTGAGGTCTCATCAATTAGGTAGATACCAACTAGTTCAACTTCCTCCCCACCATCTAGAGCATAAGCTGGCCATATTAGCTCTGCTTCAGGATCTACGACCCAATCCCCGTCTCCTTTATAGAACCATTCCGCTTGAGTTCCGATTTTTGTGCCGTTTGGTTTACCACCATCCAGACCCCATTTAAACATTTTCATTGAGTCTGTTAACGATGACTCGTCTCGATCAAGTTTTGCGTGCATGGAGTCTCGGGCATTGACGCTCTCGAGGTGAGATAACCCTGTTCCTGAGACTAGTTGATGATAAGGGTTGGGGTGATGAAAGGGGACATGAATCCTCTTTTCAGCGAGGATTTGATCCATCGTGTCCTTTTCTTCGCTTGACCGCTCGTTGATGATGTTCTCAATAAATTCTCGTTTCTTAATCGATTCTAGTGCTAGCTCATAGGTGGTAGTGGCTCCTTTAATAGTGTGCACGACGCCACCCTCAGATACCCGACCAACTCTCCTTGCGCCATCTCTCCCCTTAAATTGAATGATTCGCACTGATTACCTCCACGTTAGTTATTATGTTAGTTCTTGCCTGCAATATTGGCTATTCTAATGAAACATTCATATAAATTTAGAATTACTGAGACATCATGCCTAAACGGTTGGTGATCAATGTGGGGAGTGAGATCAATGCGATTGCAAGTGAATGGGGTGACGTTAAATTATGAAGTTTTCGGGGACTCAGGCCCATGGGTTGTTTTAAGTCATTCGTTGATGTGTGATTTGAAGATGTGGGGGGCGCAAATTGATGCGCTTAAAAGTCATTACCGAGTTTTGGCTTTTGACACGCGAGGACATGGTGGAAGCGAGGCGCCAGAGGGTGCGTATACGCTTGATCAGTTAGCGATCGATGCAAAGGCATTGCTCGATAGACTGGACATAAAGAACCCTCATTGGATCGGGTTGTCTATGGGAGGCATGATCGGCATGACTTACGCAATCAAGTTTCCAAATTCATTCGCTTCTCTTGTTTTATGTGACACTACAAGTCGTATGCCTTTGGAGGCGCAACCCGCATTGCGGGAACGAATCGCCATAGCAAAAAAAGAAGGTATGAAGGCGTTAGTATCTGGGACCATGGAGCGATGGTTTACAGACTCTTTTTTGAGTCAGCCTCGACCCGAGATCGAATTTGTCGCTAGTCTGATTGAGAAGACACCGGTAGCTGGTTATGTGGGCTGCTGCCATGCGATTTCACAGATAAATTGCACAGAGCGCTTGGCAGAAATTAAAGTACCGATTAAGATTATTGTCGGGGACTCAGATGTTGGGACACCGGTGTCTATGTCAAAAGAGATTCAAGCTGCAGCCCCTGGGTCAAGTCTAACGGTTATTGAGGGGGCGTCTCACTTATCGAATTTGGAGCAACCTCAACAATTTAATAAGGCATTGTTAGATTTTTTGAAAGAGCATTCGATGCGGTGAGCTAAACTTGAGGAATGATGGTGATGTGATTTGGTGGCTTTTCTATGAATTTACGTAAGATTTGAAACGTATCATAGTCGAATTTTTTCGACGGTAAAAGGCGATATTTATTGCTTGAGTTGTTGCCTGCAACTCGGTATTCAAGGTAAGCCCAATTCCTAACTCTATGTTTTTCTACGAGGCTGCCTCGCTCACTTTGCTCGATCAAAAGTACTTCACCCTTAAAGGGCCAGCTTGGAATTAAAAATTTATTTAGCGCCAGTGATAGTCGCATCGCGTGATTCAGCTTCGATTCCTTTTCAACGCAAGCACCCATACAAACTCCTAATTGATGGGAGAAGCAAGATCCTAATCCAGGCTCTATAGCCAATGTTTTTAGGCAAAGATTGTAAGTTTTCGATAGATCTCTAAGAGTCTTCAAAGCTGCTTTTTTACTCTCGAAAATACCGTAAATGGAACCGAATGGGATCGCAGTAAATTCTAATAGCTCCTTAATTTGAGGATCTTTTGGCCCGTCAATTGGATCCCAATGAATTGTAAAACTTTCTTTTTTTTGTCTCAGTTTTCGGTTGTACAAGGGGCTCATCGTCTTAACGAGTTGGGACTCCAATAGCAATGCGCCCAGCTCACTTGCCGACTCGCACCATTCGATTTGGGTTATGTTTTGATTGATTTTGAGGTCTTTTTTATTTGAGTGATCTCCGCTGAAATGAGAGTTGATTCGCATACGTAAGTTCTTACTTTTTCCAACGTATAGGACACAACCATTTTCACCTTTAAAGATGTAGATGCCAGGGCAAGAGGGGATAGCATCAACCATTTCTTTATCGATTCCTTTTGGAAGCGAGGATCCCTTGAGTAGCTTTTCTATCGAAGAGGAGATTAAACAAGACTCAAAGTTTTTTTGGACGTATTGAGCGAAGCCCCAGATTGCTCTAGTGTCAGTCATCGCGCGATGACGGGTTCCGCAAACCAATGAAAGTCTTTTGATTATGCTATCTAATCCGTGCTTCCTTTCTTCTGGATAAAGGAGCCGAGAGAGCTTGACCGTGCAAAGCAAGCTAGGAGAATATTTAATCCCGTTACTTTTGAATTCATTTCGCAGAAAAGCGTAATCAAAGCGAACATTATGTGCGACTAAGATCTTTCCATCTAAACGGGCGAATAAACTTTCATAAATGTCACTAAATGTAGGTGCATTTTTGACCATTTCATCGTTAATTCCTGTAATCATTTGAATGTTGAAAGGAATTTTTTTTTGCGGATTTATCAGTGTTTGCCATTCGTCCTGATATTCTCCATTTTTGACCGATATGAGACCGATTTCAGTTATACGATCTGTGTCAGTCATGGCTCCAGTTGTTTCTAAATCAAGAAAGACAAATTCGCCTAAAAACATATTGTGTCAGTTAAAAGAAATAATATTTATAATGTGTGGTGAGAATATGTCGCTATTATAGTCGCTACTAGTTATTACTTAATCCGCGCATAATCTATGAATCAATTGTTTAGAGATATCCAGCAAGCTCATCGAGATATTTCTCCGAGTATCCAGAAGACACAGTTTGTGCAATCGATCACGTTATCGAGCCTACTTTCGTGCCAAGTATATTTGAAGTTTGAGAATCACCAGTTCACAGCGTCCTTTAAAGAACGTGGCGCCTTGAATCGGATCCTCTCAATGAGCCCGGCGGAGCGTGCTAAGGGTGTTATTGCAGCATCTGCAGGAAATCATGCTCAAGGGCTGGCCTATCATGCAACAAGGCATGGAGTTCGATCTGTTATCGTCATGCCTCGTATTGCTCCACAGGTTAAGGTTACGCATACGCGTGCATTAGGGGCGGAAGTCTTGCTGCATGGAGATAATTTTGATGCGGCACGAGAATATGCGTTAGAGCTTGCAACAGAAAAGGGGTTAATTTTTGTTCACCCTTATGACGACACTAAGGTAATTGCCGGTCAGGGAACAATTGCATTGGAGATGTTAGACGCTATCCCTGATTTAGACGCGATTCTTGTTCCAATCGGAGGGGGGGGCTCATCGCTGGCATTGCAACCGCCGCTAAGGCAATTAATCCCAATGTAGAAGTTTATGGTGTTGAGTCCGCTCATTTTAATTCTATGTATGCTCGAATTAAAGGTGTACCTGCCTGTTTTGGTTCGGTCACGATAGCTGATGGGATCGCTGTTAAAGAGCCAGGGAAACTGGCCTCTAAAATTGTATCCGAATTGGTTACTGATATTTTTCTTGTTGCCGAGGACGAAATTGAGGAAGCAATACTTCTTCTGCTAGAGATTGAAAAGACGCTTGTTGAGGGGGCGGGTGCTGTTGGTTTAGCGGCGCTCAAAAGAAACAAAGACTCATTTAAGGGTAAAAAAGTGGGGTTAATTCTTTGTGGCGGAAATGTAGACCCATTGACACTGACCGCGATTATCGAGCGCGGCATGGTTAAATCAGGTCGTTTAGTTCGTATAAATGTACACATGACCGATTTACCTGGAGCGCTGGCTGTGGTAACGCGCATTCTTGGTGAATGTAATGCCAATATTGATGAGGTACATCACCAGCGCACGTTCACTGCGCTACCTGTGCAAAGTGCGGAGGTTGAATTCTCTCTCAAAACTCGTGATCATCAGCACATAGAGGATATTATTTCGGCCTTAAGTGACAATGGTTTTGCGACTAGTAAGGTTTAACTTTTTTTGAGACTTCGTTTGACAAAATCAAGTCGGTCTTGGCCCCAGAATAACTCCCCTCCAATTATGTATGTTGGTGCGCCAAAGACGCCACTATCAATTGCGTATTGCGTGTTGCGTTCTAAATCTTTTGCAGATTGATCGTTGGCGGCCAGACCAAGTAATTCATCACCATTTAAGCCACAATTTTCAAGAGATGTTCTGACTTCATCAGGCGATGCCATGTTTCTATTCTCCACCCAGCAGCCTTTCATTAAGCTAAGGCTAACTTCCATTGCCTTATCCGATCCGTAGGCATTAACCACAGCAACAACAATCAAAGATACCAGGGTGGCATTGTAGGGAAAGTACTCCGGCCTAATGATGATTGGCGATTGTAGGAATGATTTCCATCTTTTTAACTCGGAGATTCTATAGTTTTGACGTTGGGTCGACCGTTGGGCTACGGCTACCCCTCCAGTGGCTGCAAAAAGCTTTGGGACATCAAAGGGGAATACATTGATGACCGCACGGTGCTCAGTCGCTAAAGCATACAGGCGTTCATGTCCTAAATATGTCCATGGAGATGGGGGAGAAAAAAAATAATCAATGGTTTTGGACATAAGGCTTACAAATTTAGATGTTGATGGGAATGTGTTGGTGGTCTTTAACGTGCTGGAGCGACGCCCATTCCGCATAACCCGAACTTCACGATAATGGGGTTTGTGACGGTTTCTCCTTCAAGTGGGGAGATATGGTAACCCTCTGCATCAGTTGATGCTGGTGTTTGCGCTTGAATAATGGTGCTGACTAGGCTTAGTAGCGAGAAAGAGATTGTGACAACTATGTTCATCTCAGTGTCCTTTGCAAGTTATTGCGTTGAATCCATCTTAATCTAATTTATAGATCTATTCGACCGTCCAAAGTAGATTAGGCATAGATTGCGGTGTTCGAGGGTGCGAGCTTGGATTTATTTCTCGGAGTAATTGGAGGGCACAAATTTCTGCTCGAAGTGTTAATTATGATTGCCCAACATATAATTGTTATACATATAGTTGTTTAGGCAATTAAATATGGTAAAATTTATCGCTTGGGAGGAGGACTGATTTTGTTACGTGAAGATTTATCGAGAAATTTCGGTTTTATGGTGCATGACGTGGCACGATTACTGCGTCAAGCTTTTGATCGTAGAATGAAAACTCTGGGCCTCACGCGATCACAATGGTGGGTTTTGACTCATCTATATCGAAATGATGGCGTGACTCAATCTGAACTGGCCCAAATCCTTGAGATCGATAAGCCGTCCTTAGGTCGTTTACTTGACCGAATGGAAGCTAGTGGCTGGGTTACCCGGGAGGAGGATTCACAAGACCGTCGTGCTAAACGCGTGCTCCTAACTCAAGAGGTAGGTCCTGCAATGAAAGCCATGCGCGCGGCTGCGGCGGATTTAAGAGAAGAGGCTTTAACTGGAATTTCAAAATCTGAGCAGGAGCAGTTTGTAGATACTCTTTTGCAACTCAAATTAAACCTAGCCTCACTAGAAAGTCGAACGCCAAGTGATGGTAGTTCTTTTGATAAAGATAAGGAGTTGGTCTCAAAATGAACATGTCGGAAAAAAATATTTATGTGGCCTTACTCTATTTGGTACGTATCTTTTTTATCTTAGTGCTGCCGATTTTTGTAGCAATTACAGCGATGTACCTATATGCGCACGGTGGGGCCGTTGTTGAAACAGAAAATGCGTATATCAAGGCTGATATTGTAATTGTCAGTCCGGAGGTTTCATCCAGAGTTACCAATGTCGAGGTTGAGGATAATCAATTTATCGAAAAGGGTGCTCTTTTATTCGGTATGGAGCATGCAGGTTTTGTGGTCGAAAAACAGCGAGCTGAAGCACAGATGGGCTTGGTACGAGCCGAAGTAGCTTCATTGAAAGCGGAATATCAGGTTGCTCAAGTCGAGAAAGAGGAAGTGAAATCAATGATTGCGTTCCAAATGAAGCAACTCAAGAGGCAGGAGACATTGCGGGAGCACGGTATGGGTAGGGCTGATCAATATGATGAGGCATTGCACAGGCTGGAGTTAGCTAATGCGCATCTAACTACATTAGATAAAAAGTCAAAAAAAGTTTTAGCTGGTTTGTTAGGTGATCCAAATTTGAACCCAGAGAAAGATCCTAAATATTTAGCAGCAGTGGCGATCTATGACACAGCTGACCTAGGAATCAAAGATTCATTTGTATATGCGCCTGTCAGTGGAATTGTGAGTAACATGAAACTTCAAGCTGGGGAGTATGTGAATCGTGGGACTTCGATTTTTAGCATTATTTCGAGTGATCGTGTATGGATTGAAGCTAATTTTAAGGAGACACAGCTTACTTGGATGAAAGTAGGACAAAAAGTCGAGATCAGTGTGGATGCCTACCCCGATTTTCAATGGAATGGTATCGTCGCGACTATCGCGCCAGCGACTGGTGCTGAGTTCGCAATTCTTCCTCCTCAAAACGCGACTGGAAACTGGGTGAAGGTTGTGCAGCGGCTACCGGTTCATATTGCGGTTGAACAGCCCGAGGGACTACCACCACTGCGCGCAGGCATGACAGTGACTGTTGGTGTGAGCACTGGCGTGAGTAGAGGGTTGCCTCGACCAATAAACCTACTCGTTGCTAAGGGGTGGCTACCTGAATTTTTAAAACCTTAACTTTATTGTTCTACTAAATCTAAGTTATTAGGGTAATGGCGCCAGCTGAAAATACTGTCAATCGAGGAGCTGAACATCCGTATTTAATTAGCGCGTCTGTTGTGCTTGCTTCCTTGTTGTATTCAATCGATTGGACGATTGCAGTAGTTGCTCTACCGCATATGCAAGGTGCATTCTCGGCGACACAAGATCAAATAAGTTGGGTGATTACTTCTTATATTGTTGCGTCAGCAATTATGATGCCCATGGCCGGTTATTTGACTAACCGCTTTGGTCGGAAGAGGGTTTATGTTTTAGCTGTTACTGGATTCATTTTATCTTCCATATTCTGCGGTACCGTGAGTACACTCACATTTGAGGTTATTGCTCGCATCGCGCAAGGCATGTCTGGGGCATTTTTAGTGCCGGTGTCGCTAGCGATCATGCTTGATGTGTTTCCCGAGAAAGATCATCCAAAAGCAATGGCTATTTGGGGTATGGGTTGGGCAGGATCCTTCATTGGACCTATTCTTGGAGGGGCGCTCACAGAGTATTTCTCGTGGAGATATATATTTTTTATTAACGTGCCATTAGGTATAGCAGCACTAATCGGTTGTTTGCTATTTCTTCCTACAGATATTCCAAGGAAAATAAAAGATCAGTTAGATTGGTTTGGATTTCTGACATTGGCAATTGGTATTGCCTCGCTACAGATGATGCTAGATCGCGGCCAGCGCCTCGATTGGTTTGAGTCAGGTGAGATAATTTTCGAGGGTTGCCTTGCATTAATCGCTATATACATGTTTAACGCACATGTCATGACGAAAAGAAATCCGTTCCTAGATCCAAAGTTATTACTAGAAAGAAATTTTTTCTTAGCATTAATTTTGGTTGCCTTTTACGGTTTATTGACAGTCCCTCCCATGGTTTTGCTTCCAACGTTTCTTGAGGAGCTCATCGGGTATGAGATCGTTGATGTCGGCATTCTTCAGTCATCTCGAGGGATTGGAGTGCTTTTAGCTATGGTTTTAAGTACTCGTATTTCGGGCATTATCAATGTACGTGTCCAGATAGCGTTTGGTTTGTCTTGCCTTGGTATATCATCCCTCACAATTGCTTTTTGGACTAGTGACGTTGGCGTCTGGCCAATTCTCTGGACTGGTTTTGTCAGTGGTATTGGTTCAGGTGTTATGATGGTTCCCGCGCAGATTGTGGCATTCTCCCGAGTGGCCGCGGCACACAGAACCGAGGGGGCGGCAGTATTCAATTTAGTTCGTACGATATTTAGTAGTGTTGGTATTTCATTGATTTTGGCGATTTTTATATATACAGGTGCTACTGGAAGATCAGAGCTGGTAGAACACGTAAATCTGTTCAATGATGCGTTGAATAATATACCGGTAGCAAGTGAAGGATATTCATTAGAAACGTTGCAATCTCTGACTGTTTTAGATAATGAGGTAGATCGACAATCAAAATTACAGGGTTATATCGCAAGTTTTTTTGTACTTGCAATAGCTTCTTTTATGGCGATTCCTATTGTTTTTCTGATCGGTCGCGTAGATGTTAAGAGGCAAGATGGTGGTGAAAGTTCAAATCAAGCCCCAATCGATTGATGATGAATAAATTTTTTGCTTAAATAATTTAAAAGGTATCCATGAATATTGAGAAAATAGCTAAGGCACGACGCAGTCTTTTGTTCGTACCTGGCCTTCGGCCAGACATGTTTGTGAAGGCACTAAGTGAGTCTACGGATATTATTTGTATCGACTTAGAAGACGCGGTGGCACTTCACAGAAAGAATGAATCAAGAGCTCTAACGATGGATTTGCTATCAAAAAAATATGAGACATCATCGGAGATAATGGTGCGAATCAATCCTATTACGACTCGACATGGGTTGAGTGACCTAGATTCCTTGTTTGATTTAAAGTTTACACCAGACGCTTTAATGTTACCCAAGATTAAATCGGCAAGCGAGATTCGTATTCTTGATGAGTTGCTCTCAACGGAAAACACGAGGCATCTAAGTTTTTGTGTGATTATTGAGACGAATGCAGCATTAGAACATGCGATTGATATCGCACGCTCGTGCTCGCGCATCACCTCTTTAATTTTAGGTGGAGTGGATATGTCGGCGGATCTTAGATGTAAAAGAGATTGGCAATCGCTACTCTATACCCGCTCGCGTTTGGTGCATGCCGCGGCAAGTGCTGGCATTGATCTGCTAGATGTGCCATATCTGGATTTGATGGATAGTGATGGGCTAGTGCGAGAAACAATCTCCAGTCGAGATCTTGGGTTTACCGGTCGAGCAGCAATTCATCCAAAACAGTTACCCGTCATCAATCAAATTTTTACGCCTTCTCAAGAAGATATTGATCGGGCACGTAGGGTGTGTGCTGCGTTTGAAAGTAGTGATACGGGTTTGGTAGTCGTTGATGATGAACTGATTGAGCTACCTGTTGTACGTTCTATGTACCGATTGTTAGCTATTGCTCAGATGATTGATGAGTCCTAAGGTATTAAAAGCATAAGGCCTTGTTATTGGAGATCAAATTCTTTAGCGATTAGTTCGTATGATTTGACACGAGTTCTATAGTCTCCAGTGATTGTTAGGATCATAAGCTCATCAGCTTGAAAATCGTTTTTAATTTTAGACAACTGCACTCTTATGTTTTCTGGAGTGCCTAAAATAACCCGACTGCGTTCTTGTTGAATGATTTCTTTTTCACGCTCTGAGTATGGCCACCCAGCGGCTTCTTCACTTGGCATTATTTCAGATTCTTTTCCCGTCGCCATCATAACACGGCGATGGTCTATTGATGCGGCAAGATGCTCAGCCTCTTCGTTAGATTCTGCGCAAATAACGAAAACGCAAACCATTGAGGTTGGTTGCGTCTCGAGGTGAGATGGCGAAAATGTTGAGCGATATTGTTGACTTACGGCAGCACCGCCGAATGGGTTAATGAAATGGGCAAACGCAAAGCGTACTCCGAGATATGCGGCGAGGCAACTGCTGTAATCGGAAGATCCAAGTAGCCAAACCTCAGGACAGGTGTCGCCCTGTGGCATTGCTTTGACTGAATTGAAGGGATGATCTTCTCGTAACTCGTTGCGGAGCCAACCAATCAGATCAACTACTTGGTTAGGAAATTCGTTTATGGAATAGAGGGCGCTTTCATTGATTGCTTTAGCCGTTAACATGTCGCCGCCGGGGGCGCGACCAATGCCAAGATCAATGCGTCCAGGACATAAAGCTTCTTGCATACGGAACGTTTCAGCAACCTTGACTGCGCTGTAGTAAGGCAGGAGTACCGCACCCGTTCCAATGCGGATACGCTTAGTTTGCTGTCCAATCGCGGTAAGAAGTACTTCTGGACACGCGCTCGCAAGGCCCCTCATATTGTGGTGCTCTGCTAGCCAATAACGATGAAATCCAAGGTCATCGGCTATTTTCGCTAAATTAACCGTTTCCTTAATTGCTGTATTGGGGGAGTGGCCTTTTATAATCGGGCTTTGATCAAGGATGGATAGTTTCATTAGTTCCGAACTGTTGGTCGATTTTTATTTATTGTAAGTCTACGGGAGCCAAGGTATGTCATATTAGTACAAATAAGTTTAAATAAAATTGTTTAAATTTTTTTTGAAATACATTTCTTATAAGGTGTTCTAAGAGGTGCCGCACTGGACCCTTGAGTGATTTTTCAACGGATTGATGCCTTCTTCCTTTAGGGAGCTGTCGGCACCAAAAAGTTAAAAATTCAGTAGAATGATCATTTTTGGATTGAAGAAGAAGTTATGAGCAATATATTTCACTGTGCTGTAGAGGCGGGCAACCTTGAAGAGACGGTCAAATTTTACACGGACGTCTTGTTTTGTAAGACTGATAACTCTGAAGAGGGTAAATGGGTCGATATAGATTTTTGGGGTAATGAGTTAACCTTACATGCTTCGGCGCCGAGGAGGAGGATGCATGGAGACCGTCATAATGTAGAGATGGGCGCAGTTGTGGTTCCGCATTTCGGAGTACATCTTGAGCGAGATGTGTTTGATAAAATTAGAGAAAGCGTAGCCAATACTGTTGGGTTTATAGATGAGCCTTATATTCGTTTCGGTGGAACTGAGTACGAACAGCAAACATTTTTCGTCATGGACCCGAACTTTAATGTACTTGAAATTAAGTCTTTAGCAAAAATGCCGGCACCTTCTAAGTGATCAAAGGGCAGTAGATTCAAATTGCTTGATGATGTTGTTTTGCTAAAGTGTTATTGGGGGCATACGAGTTGAGTCAGAGCGCGAGGATATTCATTCTCGTAAATAAGTATTTTATTTATTTAGTGTCGCGAGCTGCACAATATGAAATAGCGTTAATAATATTCGTAGGGTTTTTTAGTAACATTCGATTTTTCTAGATCAGATCGTTCCGACAGATTTTGTTCTCTATCCCACCAAATGCTTCTTGCTTTTAGTTGTTTTTCTCTCAGATCAGGATTTGCTTTAAATAATGATTTGATGAAAGTTGTTGTGTCCGATTCGTAAGGTTTTTTTGGCATGGTAGTTTGATTTTTGACCTTAAGTTCTTAATTTATATGAGGCCTAATTATAAAGCAGGTTCGGCCCGATGTGAGTCAAAATGAACAAAAAAATTTTCCCGCCGTCACCTAAGATAGCTCCTTATACGTACTCGTTACATGGTGAGGATCGAAGCGATCCTTACCGCTGGCTGCAAAATAAGAAATCCAAGGAGGTCAGGGCTTATCTTAAAGCCGAAAACGGGTATACCGACGAAATGATGAGGCCCAGTCGAATGCTGCAGAAACGATTGTTTCGAGAGTTTCTAGGTCGAATTAATGAGACTGACGAAAGTGTTCCTTATCAAATAGAAGATTATTTGTATTTTACAAAAACGAAAAAAGGTAAGCAATATCCGATTCTATATAGAAAAAGCAGCGCTACAACTCGACCAAAAGTGGTTCTTGATTTAAATGTTTTGTCTAAGGGACGATCTTATGCCAGCCTCGGTAATGTGGAAATCAAACCTGGATCAACACACGTAGCTTATTCGATAGACTTTACGGGCTTTCTGAATTTTGAGTTACGACTGCGGTCGATTAAAGATAAGGAGGAGACAACGCTCTACCGTAATAGAGTACGTTCTTTTGCGTGGGGAAATGATGGGCGATATCTATTTGTTGTTCTGGAGGATAAGGCGAAACGACCATATCAAGTTTGGCGCAGGGATACAGTAGATGACAGAACATCCCTTGTTTACGAGGAGAAGGATCCTCGTTTTTCTGTATCTGTCGTTCGCTCACGAAGCGGTAAGTATTTATTTGTTCATTGCTCGAGTAGCACGACCAGTGAGGTTTTATTTGTTGGTGGGGGGGAACCTTTAAAAGCGTTAAGAATTTTTGCTAAGCGTAGATCAGGTCATGAGTACTATGTAGAGCATGGCGAGTCTGGGTTTTACGTCCTAACGAATAAACAGGCGAAAAATTTTCGCGTGATGTTTGTCAAGGAAGACGCCACAGCGGAGAAACTATGGGTGGAGGTTATTCCACATCAGCGAGATTTGGTTATCAACGATATTGATGTCTTCAAAGGGCATATGATTGTAATGGAAAGAATGCAAGGCTTTCCTCGACTTCGAGTCGTTAATCTCAGAACATGGTTCAGTCAAGACATCCCCCTACCTGAGCGCTTATGTTCTGTTTCTGGCTATTACAATGAGGAGTATGACTGTGACGATTATTTGTTTGAATATGAATCCTATAATTCGCCGGAATCAGTGTACACCTATCACTTTAACTCTCGAAAAATTACACTGCTCAAACAGGATATCGTTAAACAGGGGTACCGGCAATCTCAATATGCCACTGAGCTGATTGAGGTACGAGTTGGGGATCAGGCGGTTGTGCCAGTGACTATCGTTTATAATCGCAAAATGCGAAGTGCTAGACCGAGTCCCATGTTACTCACGGCTTACGGTGCATATGGCATTCCCAGTGATCCTTGCTTTAGTGCGACTAGATTATCTTTATTAGACCGGGGTATTATTTTTGCAACAGCCCATGTCCGCGGGGGTGGAGAGCTCGGAGAAGCGTGGCACGATCAGGGAAAAATGTTGCTGAAGCGACATACTTTTACCGATTTTATAGCATGCACGAAGCATTTAATTGCTTCTGGTTATACCGATCCGGATAGCTTAGTGATACAAGGAGGCAGTGCCGGTGGTTTGTTAGTTGCGGCGGTAACCAATATGGCACCAGAATTATTCTGTGGCGTACTAGCTGATGTTCCGTTCGTTGATGTGATTAACACAATGTTAGATGAGACATTGCCACTTACCATCGGAGAATTCGAGGAGTGGGGCAATCCAAAGTTGAAGGCATACTACAAATATATAAAATCGTACTCACCCTACGAAAATATTGTGGCTCAAAATTATCCTGCTATGCTGGTACAGACATCTATAAACGATAGCCAAGTAATGTTTTGGGGGCCAGTAAAGTATGTAGCGCGCTTGCGCAAGCTTAAAACTGATGATAGGCCATTGCTTCTCAACATAAACATGGATGCTGGGCATGGTGGCGCGTCTGGCCGTTATGATTTTTTAAGAGAAATTGCATTTGAGTACGCATTTATTCTTGGTGTTTTTGGGTTAAAGACTTAGTTGTTATTCAACATTTATTATTAAATTAATAAATTATTTTTTTAAACTTTAATCAGATAATTGCAAAAATATTATTCAGCTTATGAGCATCCGAAAACAGATGATTGATTTTCGTAGCGATACAGTTACCAAACCCACATCCAAGATGCGTATAGCTATGACACGTGCAGAAGTCGGGGACGATGTGTACGGTGAGGATCCTACGGTTAATGAATTGGAAGCCTTGGCAGCTAGCGTGAGTGGTAAAGAGTCGGCACTTTTTGTAGCCACTGGTACTCAAAGTAATTTGATCGCACTTCTAGTGCATTGTGAGCGCGGCGACGAATACATTGTTGGCCAACAAGGGCATACCTATAAGTATGAGGGAGGAGGGGCAGCGGTGCTGGGCAGCATACAGCCTCAGCCATTGGATTACGAAAAAGATGGAACGTTAGATTTGAGTGCTGTAGAGGCTGCTATTAAGCCCGACGATATACATTTTGCTCGTACGAGACTTCTGTGTCTTGAAAATACTCAAGCAGGTCGACCTCTTCCTATTAAGTATTTAGAGGATGCCAGATTTTTTTGCGATCGTACTGGCTTGTCACTGCACCTGGACGGCGCGCGTTTATTTAATGCAAGTGTTGGTCTTGGTGTTGACGTTACCACCATAACGCAATTTTTTGATACGGTATCGATCTGTCTTTCTAAAGGTTTAGGAGCGCCAGTTGGCTCGATTTTATGCGGCCCTGCAGATCTTATACGCAGGGCGAGACGATGGAGGAAGGTGCTGGGTGGTGGTATGCGGCAAGCTGGTATTATTGCGGCGGCAGGGATTTATGCGTTGCATAATCACGTGGAAAGATTAGAGTTAGATCATACAAGGGCGCGATTATTATTCGATAAATTACTGAATCTTAATCACCCGAAACTGAAGGTTTTGGGTGCTCATACCAATATGGTGTTTATCTCATTCCATAAAGCAGATGTGACCAGTATTGCCATCAATCTTCGCGCTAAAAACATTTTCATTACTCCTGGAAAATCAGTACGGTTAGTGACTCATCTGGATGTGAACGACGATGATGTCGAGATCTTTGTGGCCGAGTTAGTCGCTGCACTAAACCAAGTTGACTAATTCGGTGCTGACTCAGGACTGTTGAAGAGACCGTTCTATCGTTTTGACAATGGCATCTGGCGGTTGAGCACCCGATAAGCCAATAGATTCATTGATGATGAAGAATGGAACGCCTTGTATTCCAAGGCGAGTTGACCGCTCTATATCTTCTTTGATTTTGTCCATAAAGAGACCATCATTTAGAACAGCCTCAATATCAGTCTTACAGAGTCCAATATCGGTCGCAAGCGCAACAATGTTAGCTCTATTGGTTAGGTCTAAGCCGTCAATAAAAAATGCTTTAAAAAGATTCTCAATAAAATCATGATCACGTTGAATTGTTTCTGCGGCATAGACTAGGGCATGTAGGATGGCAGAATTTGGTTGGTTTTTAATTTTATCAAAGTGTAGCTCTAACCCAACTTCTTGACCGGACCGTTGAATTCGGTCGTAAACTATTGCTGCGCGTTCTGCGCCGCCAAATTTTGATGATGTGTATTCAGCACGGGAGATTCCGCTTGGCGGTAGTTGTGGGTTCAATTGAAACGACCGCCACTTAATTTTTATATTTTTGGCCTCCTCGTGCTTTGCGGCGAGTTGAGTTATCGCTGCTTCTAGATTTCTTTTACCAATGAGACACCAAGGACAAACCACATCAGAGAATATTTCAATTGAGACCATATCGATTACTGCTTTTATAATTAGAATGAGATTAAAGGTTTTCGACGAAGGATTGTAACAATATTTTGCTATCTGGTTTAAGCGACAAATAGGCATTTCTTGCGGTGTTTGCTTCACCTTCGTGCCATAGAATAGCCTCCTCTGTGGTTTTCGCACGACCATCATGTAGTAATGAGCCTCCAGCCCTCAAATGTTCCCCAATACCTATTATGGGAGCCGTTCGCCAGTCCTCTGATTGAGCTTGAAATTCTTTAAATCTATCGTTTAAGCCACTACCCCTATCATGAAGTAGGAGGTATGTATACAGGGTAACGCTGTGGGTGTTCTGACTATTACTTGATAAGTTAGCGTAGAGGTCAGTACGGGCGCAGATGTTACATCCAACCATTTCGAAATAATTCTTACCTTCGTACCACGTTTTATTTCTTTTAGTGTTGGGGAATGGTTTATTAGTTTTAAGAAATTCTGCGATTGAGATAATTATATCTTCAAGAACTTCATGACCACCTACAGTATTTAATGCTTTGCAGATTTCTTGTTTAGCAGTGCATGCATTGTTTGGGTATGAAATTGATGTGATGCCTAATTCATCCCTAAATGCTTTGCTAATTTGATCCGATAGAGAGGGGGATGATGGTTTATATCCGACGTGTCCTACTTTTGTTTTTTAGTGATCAGATCAATGACGTAATTAATACGTCCGTTTAGTCCTAGTTTCTTTTGCTCGGCAACGATTAATTTGAGCCGATCTTCATCGATCGACCCTAATAAGCCAATACCAGTTAGGTCTCTGCCCATACGAAGTGAGATTATTATGTTCGGGCCTAACTCATTAAACCTTAACTCAGTGATCTGGGGGGGGGAATTTAATGAACTGTCATTCTATTTTTTTATTTTTTTAGTTTAAAGTGAAAGTCCCCTCTCTGGGTAATTTACCTGTGACGCCGAACAGGCTTAATTCATTCCCGTATTCAGGATGACCAGACTCTCCATCTAAATCCCAAATTTTCAAAATAATAGGGCGTATCTTGCCATTTGAAATGTCGGCCATGTAAGGATTCGTTCCGTTGTGGTGACAGTCAATATACGATTCCCCGTTTGAATGGGGTCCGCGTCCCCAGGAGTCATTACTTAAAGAAGAAATCACCTAGCGAGTGTTAAACAGCTCAGTCCCTTTTTTTCGCTACATCGAAGTCTGAGTGAGCCCATAGAGGTATGAATAAGGCCAGGCTTAGAAGAGCCGAAGAGCCATTGATATAGCTGATTTTTGCGCTAACCGTGTTGTCATAGACTGGTAAAGCAGAAGTTTTGTCTGTAGATCGTTTACTCTAATACGGTTCTTTCCATGAGCCTCTCTTATAGCTCAATTGGCCAGTTAATTCCTGCAGTGACGCCACCATCAACCCTAATCGTCTGACCTGTCATAAACTTCGATGCATCAGATGCTAGAAAGATTGCAGAGCCAACTAAATCAGAAACGGTGCCAAGTCGCTCGAGTGGGGTATTTGCTTTTCCCCAAGCTTGCATGGTTTCATCGGACCAAACTTTTCTGGTTAAGTCTGTCAAGATAAATCCAGGCGCAATGGAGTTTACGCGTATCCCGTGCCGCCCCCACTCGTTAGCTAAACCTCTAGTCATCATCAGGACACTCGCTTTGCTCATTGCGTAAGGAGTCGTTCCCCGCAGAGGTGCATATGTATTCAGTGAGTCCACATTGATAATTGAGCCACTTTGCTGTGCAATCATTTTCTTTCCAACAGCTTGAGCAATAATCCATGCCCCTTTTGCGTTTATGTCAGTAATCCAATCATAATCCTCAGGTGTATATGCCTCAGCCTTCATGCGCTTATTAACCCCTGCGACGCTTACGAGCGTATCGATTCTTCCGTGCCGAGAGGCAACTGAATTGACCAATGCATTAACGTCTTTTGAACTCGAGACATCACAGACTTCTGCGTGGATAGAATTAGCCTTTGCTGAAATCTCCGTTACGGTTTTTTTTAGTGCTGCTTTGTCACGACCAGCAATAATGACCGTTGCTTCTCGGTACGCAAATGCTGATGCGATTTCTTTACCAATTCCTCGGCTACCACCAGTGATGATAACGACTTGATCTTTGACGGAAAATAATGCATCTGACATGGGAACCCCATTTAATCGATGATAGATTGATAGACCAAGTTTCTTAAGAGAACTCGGTGTTCGTTTCTTCTATAGGGGTCTTGTGACATGAAGGATACGACTAACTCCTCTACTGGGTCAATCCAAAAATACGTGCCACCGTAGCCGGCCCAAAAATATTCGCCTACTGAGCCCGGCCAGGCTGATTGGCCATTTTCGAGTCTGATTGCGAAACCTAACCCAAAACCGTAGCCAGGCCCAGGTAGATAGAGAGTACCTTTACTGATATTTTCATTGATGTGATTTACTGACATAAAACGAACTGTTTTTGGAGACAAGATACGTACCCCATTCAGTTCACCGCCATTAAGCATCATTTGGCAAAAACGAAGGTAATCATCCGCAGTAGAAGAAAGCCCACTTCCACCAGAAAATAAGGTCACAGGTTTTTTCACATCGGTGAGATTGATTTTTGTTCCTGTCTCGGTGTCAATCATGTTTTCCGCAACACGATTATGTTTGTTTTCTGGTACGCCATAACTTGTGTCTTTCATTCCTAAGGGGATGAAAATAGTCGTACTCAAGTATCGATCAAGTGTTGTACCTGATACCACCTCGATTACTCTTCCTAAAACGTCTGTCGATCGGCCATATTCCCATGTGGACCCGGGTTCATATGCTAAAGGTAGTCCGGCTAAAGTATTAGAATAATCTTCAAGGGTCCAGTTTAAAGAGCTATGGGGTTCCCATAGGTCTGCTGCTAAATATTTTTCTTTTACTAGTGTTCTTTTTCCGAATTCGCCATAAGTTAACCCCGACGTGTGGCGCATAAGGTCTTGAACTGTTATCTGGGTACGGGCATTTTGGGTCTTAAGTAGTGTAATCCCATCACCATTTACTGTTTCAATCCCAACTTGCACATCTTTAAACATCGGGAGGTATTTTGAAACAGGATCTGACAAGGACAATAGGCCAGATTCTACGAGCGTCATTGCTGCGACACTTACGATGGGTTTCGTCATCGAGTAAATCCGAAATATTGAATCTTGAGCCATCGGAATGTTCGATTCGATATCCTGCCAACCTATGGCATTGGAGTACACCAATTTACCTCGGCGTGCGATGCGTATGACGACCCCGGGTAAACTTTTGGCTTCAATACGATTTTCAAAAGCCTGAGTTATTCTTTGCAGTCGGTCTGAAGAGATTCCCACGCTTTCTGGTTGTGCCGTAGGTAATGGGTTTGAGTGACTCGTGTTTGCAATACCCAATGCTAAAAATATAAATGCAAAGTACTTTGCTAGGTTTGTTATTGTCATTTTTAGCCCTGTTCCCGTATTAAGTGGTTTTTTTAATGGGTAGTTTCAAAGTCTATTTTACTTTTATTAAAGGCGTCTGATACTTTTAAGTTATAAAAAATAAAAGATATTTGTATTAAGTGTGGAATGACGTAAAATCCCCCTCCAAAGCTCGATACAATGTTTTTTTGAAAGTCACCTTTGGTTCGTCTTGCAGCTGATTTGAAACCTACGCACCGAGCAATACTATTCATGATGGGTATGGTTTTTTTATTCGCCATGCTTGAGACAACGGCAAAGTCTTTGAGTCAATCGTATCCGGTGCCTCTTATCGTTTGGTTTCGGTATGTCACACACTTCGTCTTGATGCTATTGCTTCTAGGGCCCAGATATGGGTCTCGGTTGATTAAAACAGATAATCCTAAGGCGCAGATTTTAAGGGCGATGCTTTTAATGGGGTCAACGCTACTCTACTTTACGGCATTAAGCGTTTTACCTTTGGCTACGGCAAAATCGATCGGTTTTATTTCCCCATTAATGGTGACAATGTTTGCTTTTTGGATATTGAAAGAACAGGTCTCTAGGCCTAGATGGGTGGCAGTGTTAGTTGGATTCGTTGGGGTGTTATTAGTAATTAATCCCACAAAAAGCTTCGATTGGTATTTTGTGCTCCCTCTGCTATCCGCAATTTTTTACAGTATGTATCAAATCATGACGCGTCACTTCAGCAATCGAGAACATCCAGTTGCGACACTCTTCTACACGGGCTTGGTTGGATCACTGTTACTTAGTCTGGTGGTCCCTGTGTTTTGGGTTACTCCGCAGTTTGCCGACCTCCCAAAGTTTCTTTTCTTAGGATTCGCTGGAGCAGTCGGACACTTCATGCTGATTAAAGCGATGGAATTAGAAGATGCTTCATTTTTATCCCCGCTCGGGTACGTACAACTTGTTTGGGTAACCCTTTTTGGTTATGTGGCATTCAACCACGTCCCAAGCACAATGGGGTTTGTCGGAATGGTAGTTATCGTGGGCGCTGGGTTATATGTCGCGTTGGGGCAAAAACCCCGTCACGCTGAACTGACCACTATTGCTAACGAATAATTAGCGATAATTACGCTATCGCTGCAGTCACACGAATTTCTACTTTGTAATCAGGCGTGGCCAGCTTGGATTCAACGCAGGCCCTGGCTGGGGTATGCCCTTTAGGGACCCACATATCCCAGATAACATTCATATCTGCAAAGTCTTTCATGTCGGCTAACCATATGGTGACTGATAGTATCTTGGTTTTATCCGAACCATTTGAGATGAGGTAACCGTCAATGGTGTCGAGGATTTGTCCGGTTTGTCCTTGAATGTCGGTATTGGGGTCTCCAGCCACGATACCTGCTGTGTAGATTATGTTGCCATGTATTACGGCTTGGGACATTCGGTTATTAGAGTCAATTCTCGTGATGCTCATAAGTAATCCTTAATAGTTTTAATATTTGTTGATTTTAGTTTGAGCCAGGGATTGCTGCACGAGATATTTTCATGGTGACCATTTCCTCGGCAACGGTTGGGTGGATCGCGACGGTATCGTCGAAGTCTTTTTTAGTCGCCCCCATTCGAATAGCAACGGCAAAACCTTGCATCATTTCATCCATCCCAAGCCCAATCCCATGACAGCCGACCACTTTTTCTTCTGGTCCAGTAACGACTAGTTTCATGAGGCATTTCGCCCCATTAGCGTTGAAGGCAAAGTGCATCGGTTTGAAACTGCTTTCATAGACTTTGACATTGTGTGCCCCGAATTTTGTGACTGCCTCGTGTTCGGTAATCCCGACGGTTCCTATCGGAGGATGGCTAAAAATAACTGTTGGAATGTTTTCGTAGTTTAAATGTCGATCTTCTTGCCCATTAAATAATCTATCAGCGAGGCGCCTACCTGCCGCAATAGCAACGGGCGTTAACTCGTGGTGCCCTGTGATGTCACCCACGGCAAAGATTCCAGGAACATTTGTTTCTTGATATTTGTTGACAGTGACATGACCAGATTTTGTCGTTTTCACGCCAACGTTATCTAGGTTTAGGGTCTCGGTGTTGGGTGTTCGACCGGTTGCCCAAATGACTTGATCGAATCCAGAGTATTCATCTCCGTTATTTGACTTCAATAGAAGAGTCTTATTGTCTTCTATGATTTCCTTAAATTCAGTGTTTTTAATGATTTGAATTCCGTCTCTCTCCATTTCGCTCATCAGTACTGATCGAATGGAGTGATCGAAGTGTCGTAAAACTTCAGTTTTTCGTAAAAATAAGGATACGTGTGAACCAAGCGTATTCAATAACCCGGAGAATTCTACAGCGATGTAGCCAGCACCGATGACGGCAATTTTTTTGGGTTGCTGTTCGAGCTCAAAAAAGCCGTCTGAGGTAATGCCCAGCTGAGCGCCCGGAATCGCCGGGACCAAAGGATAACCTCCTGTGGCGACCAGTATGCGGGTGCTTTGATAGGTGTTGTCGCCAACGCGCACGGTATTGTGCGACTCAAAAACAGCGTCGCCTTTTATAACTTCGACGTTATTACCATCTAGACCACGCTCGTAGCCGGCATGGAGGCTTTGGATGTAGCTGTCTCGTTGTGCTTTGAGTTTGGACCAATGAAACTCCCCAAGATGCGTGTCAAAACCATAATTTTTTGCTTCTTTTACTGCCTCATGAAGACTCGCGGCAGTCCACATTATCTTCTTGGGAACGCAGCCGACGTTAACACAAGTGCCACCTATTCGACCTTTCTCGATCAGTGCTACTCGAGCACCATAAGATCCCGCGCGATTGGCTGTCGCGACTCCGCCGCTACCGCCCCCAATTACAATCAGATCATACTGAGACATGCTACTCTTTACTCCATAATGTTGATTACTGCCCGCTAGTCTATATGATTAAATGTATTTTATTGTGAATTGTAGTTAACAAGTTAAGTCAGTCGTGTACTCATTCTTGCGGGCCTTAATAGTGGATTAAAAGGGATAATATGCAGCCAGTTTTACTGTTTGATGTTAATGAATCATTACTGGATCTCAAAACGCTTGAGCCACATTTTAAAACGCATTTCGGAGATGAAATCATGGTGAGCGAATGGTTTGATCAGGTAATACAAACTGCTATGTTATCCGTGATTCTTGGATGGTCTCGCAATTTTTCGGAAGTCGGTCGCTCTGCTTTGGAAATGGTTGTGGAGCGCCACGATCTCTCACTATCAGAAAGTATGTTGAGTGATATTGTTGATGGAATGAGAAAGTTGCCACCACATGACGATGTCATTCCTGCACTCAAGAAACTTAAATCATTAAATTTTCGTATGGCTGCGTTGACCAACTCGCCGGTAGCTGTCGCTCAGGAGCAATTGGCGCACGCAGGATTAATTGACTTTTTCGAAACGGTTATTTCGGTAGAGGAAGTTAAGACGCTTAAGCCTGACCCAAAAGTCTATCGTTATGCGACTGAGAAAATGAAGGTTGATCCAGAAAATGCCTATCTAATTGCTGCGCATGCATGGGATGTTGCAGGCGCAATGGCGATTGGTTGTAAGGGGGCATTAATCAAGCGGTTTGGTATTGCCTCCAACCCAATTGCACCGGTACCGACGATTACAGCCGATAGCCTAACTTCGGTTGCCGATCTTATTTGTGACACTTGTTGGTATAACGCGGACTAGAGAGGGTAGATGTGATTAAGTTATTTTATTGGCCAACTCCGAACGGACATAAAATTACGATGTTTTTAGAGGCGGCTGGTTTGGCGTATGAAATTGTTCCTATTAACATCAGTCGTGGGGAGCAGTTTGAGGAGTCGTTCTTAAAAATCGCCCCCAATAATCGTATGCCAGCGATTGTTGATGAAGAGCCGGTTGACGGAGGGGATCCCATTACTGTTTTTGAGTCCGGAGCTATTTTGCAGTATTTGGCGGAAAAGACGGATCAGTTTATTCCAAATAATTTGCGTAAGAAAGTCCGAGTAATGGAGTGGTTATTCTGGCAAATGGGTGGTTTGGGTCCGATGGCAGGTCAGAATCACCATTTTGTATCTTACGCGCCAGAGCCAATTCCCTATGCTATTGAGCGTTATGTTAATGAGACGGGGCGGCTATACGCGGTTTTAGATAAACAACTCAATGGGCGAGACTATATCGTGGATGACTATTCCATAGCAGATATGGCTTGTTACCCGTGGGTGGTTTTGCATGAGCGGCAGCGACAGAATCTTGATGACTTTCCTGCGATAAAGAAGTGGTATGAACGTTTAAGAGCTAAAGAGTCTGTGGTGAGAGCATATGCACGAGGAAAAGAAATCAGCCGAGTACCAGTGGTAGATGATGAGGCAAAAAAATTCTTATTTGGTCAAGGGGTACATACAATTCAAGGAAAGGATTAGTCCATGATTAAACTATTTGACTTAGCGACGAAGTATTCTGAGGTTAGATTTTCTCCATATTGCTGGCGTATAAAATATGCTTTAGCGCATAAAGGTCTGAACTGGGAGGAGGTTCCGGTTTGTTTTTCTGAAAAAGAACAATTACCCGTGCCAAACGACGGTAAGGTTCCAGTTTTGGTTGATGGGGATGAAGTTGTTTTTGACTCTTGGGATATCGCACTTTTTCTTGATAAAAAATATCCACAACATCTATTATTTGATAGTGATGAGTCTCGAGCGCAATCCTTATTTGTGAAGTGCTGGTCAGAGACGGTGTTGCATTCATTAGTTTCTCGTATGGCCATCTTGGACTTCTTTGGTTTACAAAAGGATGTTGATCAAATATATTTCCGAGAAAGTCGAGAAAAGCTTCGCGGTGTCACTCTGGAAGAATGGGGGGGTAATCCCAAAGTCGCACGTATAGATTTCTTAAAGGCCTTAGAGCCTCTGCGCCAGATTTTAAGCTGCCAAGCTTTTCTGGGTGGGAAAAGCTCTAATTTTTCAGATTACATTATGGTTGGTATTTTTCAGTGGCTTCGCTGTGGTTCTGGGGTAATCATTTTTGACAGAACTGATGATGTTTATGCGTATCAAGAAAGATTACTGGATTTGTTTAATGGCTTAGGCCGATCTGCTCCTGCGTACCCCACAGCAATCCGATCATAAATTGGCCGTTCAATCTAGGACGATTCGTCTATATTGAATGTTAGTTATTTCTAGTTCGTCCCTTCCATTCGGGGTGTCTAGATAAACGCGATCTCCTATGCGGGACTTTAATAAAGATGTTGCTAGCGGGGACATCCAACTGATCAACCCTTTTTTTCCGTCTGCTTCGTCAATGCCGACGATAGCTACAGTTTCTTTTTGGGTATTTGACCTTTGAAATGAGACTGTTGCACCAAAAAATACTTGGTCAGTTTCCTCTCGTTGTACTGGGTCTATTGCCACTGCTGACTCTAATTTTTTTGTGAGAAGTCTTATTCGCTTATCGATTTCACGCAACTTTCTTTTGCCATAGATATAGTCCCCATTTTCTGATCGATCTCCGTTTGAGGCTGCCCATGAAACGACTTTAACGAGTTCGGGGCGCTCGATGTCAATTAAACGTAACGCCTCGTCTTTGAGTCGCTTCATTCCATCGGGCGTGATGTAGTTCTTTGATGTCATTGAATGTAAATTGCTTGATCAAAAGTAAAAGGTATCAGTTGGTATTTTCAGAAAAACCACTTGGACTTACAGGTCGGTACCTGTTTCGACCTATCTGGGTCAAATTATTGTAATATTATAATTCGCGTCTAGGGTTAAAAAGTAAACTTATTCTCAGCAGGAATATTAATAAGGAGTAACCATGACTATTAAAGTAGGTGATCACGTTCCGCAATGTACGCTATATGAGTATATTAATGAGGAAACAGAAGATTGCAGCATCGGACCGAAATCATTCAAGTTATCTGAGCTTGTGAAGGGTAAGCGTATTGCTTTATTCGCACTGCCGGGTGCTTATACACCGACCTGTTCGGCGAAGCACCTGCCAGGTTACGTCGGAAAGGCAGATGAACTTAAAAAGAAGATTGATGAAATCTGGTGCGTATCCGTCAATGATGCCTTCGTTATGGGCGCTTGGGGACGAGAAAATAATGCGACGGGTGCTGTTCGCATGATGGCAGATGGCGGTGCTGAATTTACTAAGGCAGTAGGAATGGACCTTGATCTTACTGATAAAGGATTGGGTGTGCGTTCTAAGCGCTACTCCATGCTGATTGAAGACGGAGTTGTTAAAGCAATTAATGTTGAAAAGGCTCCTGGCCTTATGGAAGTTAGTGGCGCCGACAATATGTTGAAGCAAGTTTAAGTTGCAGATTTAAACGTCTGTTTTTTTGTACGCTGTTTTTTTCTGATTAAGTTTTGACTAAAAATTTCCTAAGGCATTCCGTTACCCGATTGGGCTGCTCAGCCATGATGGCATGTCCAGTGCCTGGTAGGACTTTGACTAGACTGTTAGGTAGCGCATTGCTCAAGCTCTTGGTACGGGACGCGGGAGTCATTCGGTCCTGAGATCCCAAAAGTAACATATTAGGGCAGTTGATTTTTTTAGCTGAAGAAATGCCCTCGTCGTATGTGTTACATGCGATGAAATCCGCATGTAAAACTCCTGGCTGAGCGCGATTCATTAGCTTGAGGCTTACCCCTTGCATTGATAGGCCGGGAATATCATTTTTTCCTAGCTTTGCCCGTCTGCTAAATGAATATTGGTTCACAAGTCGGTAGGCGACTTTGGGATTACTTTTGGATGCTTCCAATAACTGGTCTGAAACAGGCATGGGGACGTTGATACCTACCATTGCGAGTTGAT